>NZ_PSUU01000029.1:0-49690 GCF_002932015.1 Rathayibacter sp. AY1H3 | reverse complement strand
GCCAGGGCGTCGAGCCCCCGCGCGCTGGACAGAGCCAGCACCGCGCCGACCGCGAGGAACGGGAGGACCTGCAGGATGCTCGCGGTCTCGGCGCCGCCGACTCCGCCGACCTGCCAGAAGCGGAAGCGGTTCAGCGTGGTCTCCTGCGTGAGCAGGACCGCGCTGATGAGGGAGGTGAGCGCGGCGGCGGTCGCGGCTCCGGCGAGGGCGAGCTTCAGCGGAGTGGCGCCCTCGCGGCCGAGCGACGCGACCGCGTAGACGAACGCCCCGGCGGCGGCGGCTCCGAGGAACGCGAGCCAGATGAACTGCGGCAGGCTCGTCGCGCCGACCCCGGCGATCCCGAGCACGACCGCGAGCGAGGCGCCCGAGTTGAGGCCGAGGATGCCCGGATCGGCGAGCGGGTTGCGGGTCAGCCCCTGCATCACGGCTCCGGCGAGCCCGAGCGCGGCGCCGACCAGGATCGCGAGGACCGTCCGCGGCACCCGCCCCTGCACCGCCGCGTCGACGATGGACGCCGGATCGGGCGAGGTCAGCGCCGGCCAGACCTCGCCGAGCGGGATCTCGCGGGAGCCGTACACGAGCGAGAGGACCGAGGCGACGGCCAGCGCGACGAGGGCGACCGCCAGCGCGGTCGCCCTCGTCTTCCGGGTGGGTGCGGTGCGGGTCACGACACCTTGTCGGCGGCCGCGGCGAGGCCGGCGGTGTACTCGTCGAGCACCCACGGGATGCTGAGCAGGTTCGGCGACGAGGTGGCCATGGCGGCGGAGGAGCCGTCCTCCAGCACGTAGACGGAGCCGCGCTCGACGGCCG
The DNA here is from genome assembly GCF_002932015.1 of Rathayibacter sp. AY1H3. Lineage (NCBI taxonomy): Bacteria > Bacillati > Actinomycetota > Actinomycetes > Micrococcales > Microbacteriaceae > Rathayibacter > Rathayibacter sp. AY1H3. Next base: position 48,880 of record NZ_PSUU01000029.1, on the reverse strand, counting down.
GAATCTTGGAGAGCAGCGGGTCGGCCTGCAGTGCGGCGAGGGTCGTGTCGTCGCCGTAGACGACGAGCACGTCGGCGTCGAGCTGGTCGGCGTTCTCGGAGCTGATCGTGCCGCTGAACGCCTCCGAGTCGCCGGAGAGCTCGGCGACGCTCGGGGCGACGTCCAGCCCCAGGTCCTCGACGAACTTCACGCGCGCGTCGTTCGGCGTGTAGTAGGTGAAGGTGCTCGCGTCGGTCGGGTCGTACCAGCCGTACATGAACGTGGTGCCCGCGAGCTGCGGGTAGGACGCGGTGGTCTGCGTGATGTCGCTCTCGATCTCGCCGACCTTCGCGACGGCCTCGTCCTCGAGGCCCAGCGCGGCGCCGTCGAGCTTCGCGGAGTCCTGCCAGGTCGTGCCCCAGGGCAGGCCCGGGTAGGCGACTGTGGGGGCGATCTGGCTGAGGGTGTCGTAGTCCTGCCGGGTGATGCCGGAGTAGGCCGAGAGGATCACGGTCGGGCTGAGGTCCGAGATCGCCTCGAAGGGCACGCCGTCGGTCTCGTCGAACAGGGTCGGGGTCTCGGCGCCGGAGGCGTCGAGCGCCTCCTTCGTCCACACCAGCAGGCCGTCGCCGTCCTCGTCGCCGTAGGAGGCGCGGGTGAAGCCGACCGGGGTCACACCCAGCGCGAGCGCCACGTCCTGGTTGGTCCAGCTCGTCGCGACGACGCGGTCGGCCGACTCGACGGTGGTGCTGCCGAAGGCGTGGTCGACGGTGACGGGGAAGCCCTCGCCGCTCTCGGCGGCGCTGCTCTCGGACGTGCCCTCGGAGCCGGCGTCGGCTCCTCCCGAGCAGGCGGTGAGCAGCAGCGCGGCGAGGCCGAGCGAGGCGACGGCGGTCAGGCGGAGGGGGGTGCGAGTGGCGGGCACGGCGATCCTTCGAAGGGGGTGGTGGGGGTTGCGAAGGTTAACCTAACCTAACCGCCTGGACGGGGCCAGTGGCCGGTGGGATCAGCGGCGGTGGGACGCGACCAGGCGGCGCAGGTGCTCGCGGGGAGCGTCGACGATCCGGACGGGGTCGTCGAGCACGAGCGTTGTGCGCTCGGATCCGTACTCGGGCCAGCCGGCGTCGCCCGTCGCCGCGAAGGCGGCCCAGCGCGACGAGACCTCGTCGCTGAGGCGCTGCGGGGCGGGCCCGATCGTGCCACGGGCGTCGTCGAGGCTGCGGAAGAGGAAGGGCAGCTCGAGGGAGTGGGTCGCGCCGCGGGAGTCGTCGGCGCGCCAGGCGAACAGGGCGGCGCGCGTCGATCCGGTCGCTGCGGCCCGGGCGTCGAGCAGCCGCAGACTCGGCTGCCGGTAGATCTCGTCGGCGAGGCACGCCTCCAGGGCCTCGGCGTCCGAGGGGGTGCGGCCCAGGTCGGCCGCCAGAGCCTCTCGATAGGCCCCCGCGTCCCCTCCCGGAAGCAGGTCGGCGACGTGCCGGTCGAGCTGTGCGCGCAGCTCGACGGAGTCGGGAGCCCGGAGGTCGACGGAGCCCGAGCCCTCGTTGACGTTCGTCGTCACGACGAGATCCACTCCGCTCGAGGCTCCCTCCGCGACGGCGGACACCGGGTCGCGGGTCAGCAAGCGGCCGTCGAGGCCCGCCCGGAACACGGCGACGGTGTTCGGACCCGCGGCCGAGCGGCGGGCGAGCAGGCGGTCCTGCGCCTCGATCAGGCGAGGCCAGGGCAGGTCGAGGAGCCGCTCCGGCGGCGCGCCGAGCAGGTCGAGCAGCTCCGCCGTCGCCTCCTCGCCGTACTCGCGGGACCCGACGCGCTCGGGGTTCGCGCTCTGCAGCACTGCTCGCGCGAAGAGGCGCTCGGCGCGGGGCGCTGCGAGCAGCATCGCGGCCGACGTCGCGCCGGCGGACTGGCCGGCCAGCGTGATCCGACCGGGGTCTCCTCCGAACGCCGCGATCTCGTCGCGGACCCACTCGAGCGCGGCGACGGTGTCGTGCAGGCCCGCGTTCGCGGAGTCGCGGTACTCGTGGCCGAGGAGGTGGTCCACGGTGAGGAATCCGAGCGCGCCGAGCCGGTGGCCGAGCGCCACGACGACGGTGCCGGTCCGGGCGGCGAGCCGTGCTCCGTCGCAGAAGGGCTCGGAGGGGGAGCCGGCGACGTGCAGCCCCCCGTGGATCCAGACGATCACCGGGCAGGCCTCGGCTGCCTCCGGCGTCCAGACGTTCACGGTCAGGCAGCCGGTCTCGCTTCCACCCGACGTCTGCGGAGCCCGCGGTCCGGGCTCCAGCGCCTCGCGCCGTCCGCTCCAGGCCTCGAGCGGCGGAGCCGGGAGGAAGCGCCGGGGGTCGCCCGCGTAGGGCACCCCGAGGAACGCGTGCGCCGCTCCGTCCGGCGTCTCGACGGTCCGCCCGAGCAGCCGGCCGGCGGAGACGACGGCCTCAGCCATCGCGCCCTCCGGGCTGCAGGAGCACCGGCCCGTGCCCGGGCGAGAGGGTGCTCTGCAGCACGAGGGAGGACGCTCCGACGGCGGCCGCGTCGCGCGGGTTGCTCGAGAGCTCGACCTCGATCGGGTGGGCCCGGCGGGCGAAGCGGCGCTCGTCGAGGCGGGCGCGGATCGCGCGGGTGTGGATCGAGCCGGCGATGGCGACTCCGGGGCCGGTGAGGACCAGCTCGTCGAGGTCGAACAGGTTGGCCAGGATCAGAGCGCCGTCGGCCAGGTGCCCGGCCGCGCGCTCGATCAGGGCGAGGGCCGCCGGATGGCCGTTGATCGCCGCCAGGCTGAGCACGTCGAAGTCGCGGGCGTGCTCCTCGGCGCGGAAGGCGAGGTCGAGGTCGGCGAACGCGGCGCGGTCGGAGCGCGCCTCCTCCACGACCACCGTCGGCGAGGCGTACCGCTCGAGGCAGCCGACGTTGCCGCAGAAGCACTCGCGCCCGCCCGGCACGATCGTGACGTGGCCGATCTCGACCGCGTTCGAGCTCGCCCCGCGCAGCAGTGCGCCGTCGAGGACGACGCCGGCCCCGATGCCGGTGCCGACGTAGATGCTCCCGAAGGTGCGGTGCCGCGAGACGCCGCGGCTCCAGAACTCGCCGATCGCGGCGGCGGCGGCGTCGTTGTCGAGCAGGATCGGCGCGCCCAGACCGGCGCCGAGCTCCTGGCGGAGCGGGTGGTCGCGCCAGTGGTGCAGCGTCGGCGGGCCGAGGACGCGGCCCGCGGCCTGGTCGATCGGGCCGGGAGCGACGACCGCCACGCCCGCGATCGAGCCGCGGTCGATCCCGGTCCCGCGGATGAAGTCGTCGTAGGCCCGGACCAGGCGCGCGGTGACCTCCTCCGGGGAGGCGAGCGCGGCGCCGTCGATCTGCTGGCGTGCGATCACGCCTCCGCCCGTGTCGGTCGCGACCAGGGTGATCGACTCGAAGCCGAGCTGCAGGCCGATGGCGATCCTCGCCCGCGCGTTGATCTCGAGCAGCTGCCGCGGCTTGCCCCCGGTCGAGGTCGAGCCGGTCTGGCGGACGATGCCGTCGGTGAGGAGCTTGCGCACGATCATCGAGATGGCGGGCTGGGTGAGGCCGGTCGCGGCGGTCAGCTCGACGCGGCTGATCGGCCCGGAGGAGCGGATCAGGTCCACGACGAGGGCGCGGCTCCCGGGGGCCGCGGGTGTCGATTCGCGCCGTGCCATGCCGTCACCTCCCGTTCCGCTCGTCAGCGTACGGGACGGCTCCGCCGCCGATCGGCCCCCTACTCTGGACGGGCGACGAAGGGCGGTGGCGATGACGCGGACGAGACCGATCGGCCTGGCCCTGGTGCGGGCGACCGAGATCATGGGCGCGGAGCCGTACTTCCACGAGTTCATCGCCGGTGTCGAGCGGGCGGTCCGCCCTTCGGGCTACTCGGTGCTCCTCAACGTCCTGCCCGACGCCGACGCCGAGCTCGCGACCTATCGGCGGTGGAGCGAGGACGGCGAGGTGAGCGGCGTGATCCTGGTCGACCTCGAGGACGGGGATCCGCGGCCGGAGTTCGTGCGCGGCCTCGGCCTCCCCGCCGTCGTGATCGGCCCGCCGAGCGCCGCCGTCGGCTTCCGCGCGGTGTGGACGGACGACGACAACGCGATGCGCGCGGCCGTCGACTTCCTCGCCGGTCAGGGCCACTCCCGGCTCGGCCGCGTCGCCGGACCCGCGGAGCTGCTGCACACGCGCATCCGCGAGGAGACGTTCGCGCAGGAGTGCGCGCGGCACGGAGTGTCCGGACCGACGGCCGGGGGCGACTACTCGCGGGCCTCCGGGGCCCGTGCTCTGGCGGCCCTGCTCGACGGCGACGAGCGGCCGACGGCGGTCGTCTTCGACAGCGACCTGATGGCGCTCGGCGGACTCGACGAGGCCCGCGATCGCGGTCTCGCCGTCCCGGGCGAGCTCTCGCTCCTCGCCTGGGACGACTCCGCGCAGTGCCAGCTCAGCGAGCCCCCGCTCTCGGCGGTCTCGCACGACGTGCAGGTCATCGGGATGCTCGCCGGCCGGGAGCTCCTGGCCGGCATCGCGGGTGGCGAGAGCCGTGCGATCAGCAGCCCCGCCGTCGTGATCGTCCCGCGCGGATCCACGGGCGCGCCGGCGGCCTGAGCATCTCCGACCGCCGGTCGACGGCCGTCGCCACGCCCCGCGTGCTCGCACTGCCGTCTCGATTCGTTACATAAATTATTTACTTTTGATATTGACCTCGACGGGGAGGACAGGGGAGTCTGTCCGAGGACCGGCCGACGAGGGCGGGGCGACGAGCCCCGCTCCCGAGAGCGGAACGACGCGAGCCGGTCCTCCACCCCGGTCGAAGGAGCCCTGGAACACACATGACCCGTGCCGCAGCACCGCCCGCCCCGAGGCGCTCCCGCCTCCGCTCGGCCCTCGCCGGCGGAGCGATCGCCGCCGTCGTCGCCTCGACCCTCGTCGCGACCGCGTCCTCCGCCCAGGCCGCGCCGGCCGACTGGACCAGCGCCAACACCGCGTTCGTCCAGCGCGACGGCAGCGCCCTCACCCTCGACGGCGAGCGCTTCCGTGCCAGCGGGACGAACATCTACTGGCTCGGCCTCGACGAGAACGTCGGCGGGATCGACTACCCGACCTACTTCCGCATCAAGGACGCCCTCGACACGGCGGCCGGGCTCGGTGTCACCGTCGTGCGCTCGCACATGATGACGTCGACCAGCCAGGACGACGCCGACCCGCTCGCGCTGATGCCGCGGCTCGGCGAGTACAACGAGGAGGCGTTCCGCACCATCGACTTCGCGGTCGCCTACGCGGGCACTCTCGGCATCCGCCTGGTGCTGCCGCTCACCGACCAGTGGGAGTACTACCACGGCGGTCACCGCGACTTCACGACTCCGCTCGGCCTCGAGTCGGACGACTTCTACACCGATCCGGCCGCGATCGCGGCATACCAGGACTACGTCGACCACGTGCTCGACCACACGAACACGATCACCGGGACGCGCTTCGTCGACGACCCGACGATCATGGCGTGGGAGCTGGGCAACGAGCTCGAGGGCATGACCCGCGAGTGGATCGACGCCCAGGTCGCGCACCTGAAGGAGAAGGCCCCGGAGCAGCTCGTCGCCGCCGGCCGCCGCTTCGACATCGATCCCGACACCCTCGCGTCGCCGGACCTCGACATCGTCGACGTCCACTACTACCCGCCGACCGCCGAGCGGGTCTCGGCCGACGCGCGGACCGTCGCGGACGCGGGCAAGGTCTACATCGCGGGGGAGTACGCCTCGACGGCCGCCTCCGCCACGCTGCTCGACGCGGCCGCGGCCGACCGGAACGTCTCGGGCATGTTCTTCTGGTCGCTGTTCGGGAACAACGACCGCGGGGGCTTCGTCCCGCACGACGACGGCTTCACCCTCCACTACCCGGGCGATTCGGCGCGGGAGCGGGAGAGCGTGGACGCGGTCGAGCGCTACAGCGCGGCCGTCGGCAGCACGCCCGGCCGGCACGAGCTCGGCGCCCCGCTCGTCACGGCCCTCGACCAGGTGTACGGCATCACCACCGTCTCGTGGCGCGGGACCGCGGGAGCGCAGGGCTATCTCGTGCAGCGCTCGGTCGACGGCGGTGCCTGGAGCGACGTGACCGACGGCGCCGTCTCCGCCTCCGCCTCCCCGGTCACCGACTACGACTCGCCCGACGGAGCGCGCTACCGCGTGGTCGCGGTCGGCGAGGGCGATCGCCCCGGCCCCGCCTCCGACCCCGTGGCCGCGCCCGAGGCCGGCACGGTGCTCGTCGATCCGCTGCAGACCTGGACCCTCAGCTCGGCACACGAGAACGCGCGGCTCGAGCCGACGCCGGCCGGCGGAGTCGTCGCCGCGACGGGCGCTGCGAGCATCACCTGGCAGCGCGACGGCGTGACCGCCGCCGAGTTCCTCCTCTCGGACCCCTCGGCCGCGACCGTCTCGACGAGCACCGACGGGACGACCTGGACTCCGGCCGCGACCACGGTCGACGGCGGCGCCCTCCGGGCGGTCGGCCTCGACGGCGACGCCGTCCGCCTCTCCTGGAGCGGCAGCGCCACCCTCGAGCGCGCCACCGTCACGAGCGCGGCGGAGGCGGTGGCCCTCGCCGACCCGCTCGACGACTTCTCGAAGGTGTCGGCCCGCACGGGCAGCCTCGCGATCGACTCCGGCTCGCCCGCGCAGTTCGGCGGAGACGTCTCCCGCGTGAAGCGCGAGAGCACCGATCCGGCGAGCCTCACCTGGAGCTTCGACGACATCAGCGGCGCCGACGTGACGGCCTGGTACTGGCCCGACCAGCCGGTCGCCCCGCTCACCGTGGAGGGCTCGGCCGACGGTGCGACGTGGGCGCCGATCGCGGTCGACACCCGCGGCGGCACCGGGAACTGGAAGCAGTACACGCTGTCGGTGCGCGGCCTCTCCGGCGTGAACCAGCTGCGCGTCTCGTGGCCGCAGGGCCCGGGCGAGGCGTGGACGCCGCAGATCGGCTCCGTGAACCTCTTCTCGCCGAACGCCGCTCCGCTCGGCGCCCCGGCCGCCCCCGCGCTCGTCGCGCCGGCCGCCGGCGCCGACGGGATCACCGCGACCCCCGCGTTCTCGTGGGAGCCCGCCGCCGACGCCGCGTTCTACCGCTTCACCCTCTCGGCATCGGAGGACCTCTCCGAACCGATCGTGGAGACGACCGGGCTCACCGCGACCACCGTCCGCCCGGACGTCGACCTCGCCCCCGAGACGCGCTACTCCTGGCGGGTGACCGCCGTGAACGGCGTCGGCTCCACCGTGTCCGAGGTCCGCTCGTTCGAGACCTCGGCCGTGCCGACGGAGCCCGTCGTGGTCGACGACTTCGAGGGCTACGCCGACGACGCGGCGGTCCGCGAGGCCTACGTCCGGAACAGCGGGGGCGGCACCATCGCGCCGACGCTGGTGCCCTCCGGCGCCGGCAGCGCCGCGCGCTTCGACTACGACACGGGCACGGCCGGCTACGCGGGCGTCGTGAAGACGTTCGATGCTCCGCAGAACTGGTGGGGCTACTCCGGGCTGACCCTCGACGTGGACGCCGCGGCCCCGTTCTCGGTGCAGTTCGTCGCGAACGGCGCCTACTGGGAGGCCTCCGTCACCCCGGCGACGGAGGGGCCGACCGTCGTCCCCTTCTCAGCCTTCGCTCCGCCGTCGTGGGCCCCGGAGGCCGATCTCGACCTGACCTCGGTGACCCAGTACGCCCTCTACGTGAACGGATCGGGGATCGGAGTCCTCACCGTCGACGACGTGGCGACGGTGGTCGCCGCCGGGCCCGCCCCGACGCCGACGCCGACCACCCCGACGACGACGACGCCCACCGCACCGCCGACGACTCCCACCGCGCCGCCGACGGCCGGACCCTCGCCCCACCCCCACGTGCCGTCGTGGCTGGAGTCGCTGGTGCGCCAGTACCTCCCGACGATCCGGCACTGGTGGCAGGCCCGTCACTGACCTCCGTCCCGCACCCACTGCACTCACCGTCGCACCGCGACGCCCTACCGAGGAGAACACCCGTGCAACGACCCACCAGAAACCGCAGGACCACGCTGATCGGCATCGTCGCCGTCGCCGTCACGTCCTCCCTCGCGCTCGCCGGCTGCTCCGGCGGATCGGCGGGGAACGACTCCGGCGAGCCGGCCGGCGAGATCACTGTGCTGACCAACCGCACCGACCTGGTCGACACGACCTTCGCCGACTACGCGACGACGTTCGAGGGGAAGTACCCCGGGACGACAGTGAAGTTCGAGGCCCTGACCGACTACGAGGGCGACACCAAGATCCGCCTGAACTCGAAGGACTACGGCGACGTGCTGCTCATCCCGAGCTCCAACGTCACCAAGGACGACTACTCCGACTACTTCGAGCCGCTGGGCTCGACGGAGGAGCTGTCGAAGACCTACCGCTTCACCAACGAGGGCTCGTTCGACGGCACCGCCTACGGAGTCTCGACCTTCGGCTCGGCCATGGGCTACGTGTTCAACCGCGACGTCTGGACCGCGGCGGGCATCACCGACCCGCCCGCCACGGAGGAGGAGTACCTCGCCGACCTCGAGAAGATCAAGGCCGACGGCGTCGTCCCCAATTACACGAACTACAAGGACGGGTGGCCCCTCGCGACGATCGAGGGCAACCTCGGCACGGTGCAGGGGGCGGACGTCCGCACCGAGATGATCGCGGACGACGCGCCCTGGACCGAGGGCAACGACCAGTACAACATCGACGGCCTGCTCTACGACACGGTCGCGCAGGGCCTCAGCGAGGCGGACCCGACCACCACGAACTGGGAGGAGTCGAAGGACCTCCTCGCGAGCGGGGAGATCGGCTCGATGGTGCTCGGCTCCTGGGCCGTCTCGCAGATGCAGGACGCGGCCGAGAAGGCCGGGAAGTCCCGCGACGTCATCGGCTTCTGGCCGATGCCGTGGGCGCAGGACGGGACCTTCACCTCGGTGACCGCCTCGGACAAGTTCCTCGCGATCAACAAGAACTCGGACAACAAGGCCACCGCCCGCGCGTGGATCGACTGGTTCACGAACGAGTCCGGCTACGCCGAGAGCCAGGGTGCGATCAGCCCCGTGATCAGCGACCCCGCTCCCGACACCCTCGCGGACTTCGACGCGCTCGGTGTGCAGTACCTCGAGCTCGCCCCGGACCCGGTCGGCAAGGAGGCGGTCATCAACGACATCGCCAACGAGGCCGAGATCGACCTGTTCGGCAACGCCTACCGCCAGGAGCTGATCGACGCCGCGCGCGGTGCGGGCGCCGGCGACAAGGAGTCGCTGTTCGCCGACCTCAACTCGCGCTGGGCCGCGGCCCGCGCCGACGTCGCCGAGTAGTCCCCGCGGGCGGCCGCCTCCCGCGGCCGCCCGCCCCCTCCCTCCGGAGCTCCACGGCTCCTGCACCCCCGAACGACGGAAGGATCGACCATGGCGATCACCGACGCTCCGCCCATCGAGGTCGGAGCGAGCAAGCGGATCCGGCCCCGCCGCCGGCAGCGCCTCACCGGCAGGCGCATCACCCCCTGGCTCTTCCTGGCGGTCCCGCTGGCGTTCCTGGTCGTGCTGACGTACATCCCGGTCGCGAACATGTTCTGGTACAGCGTCACCGACTGGGACGGCCTGGACCCCGACAAGACCTTCGTCGGCCTCGAGAACTACGTCGAGATCTTCACCCGGCCCGAGATCTTCCGCGTCTTCTTCGTCAGCCTGTTCTACCTCGCCGGCGCGATCGCGCAGCTCGGCCTCGCCCTCTTCTTCGCGACGCTGCTGAGCTTCCGCACCCGGTTCCGCAACTTCTTCAAGGGCGTCATCTTCTTCCCCTACCTGATCAACGGCGTCGCCATCGGGCTGATGTTCCTCTACTTCTTCCGCCCGGACGGAACGCTCGACGCGGTGCTCGGCGTCTTCGGCGTGCAGAACACCCCGCAGTGGCTCGGCGACCCCTCCGTCGTCAACGTGTCCCTCGCGGCCACCTCGGTCTGGCGTTACATGGGGCTGAACTTCGTGCTGTTCCTCGGTGCGATCCAGTCGGTCCCGGAGGAGCAGTACGAGGCGGCGGATCTCGACGGCGCGAGCGCGTTCGACAAGTTCCGCTACATCATCGTGCCGAGCATCCGGCGCATCCTCGGGCTGTCCTTCATCCTCGCGATCGCCGGGGCGCTCTCGGCCTTCGAGATGCCCTACATCATGACCGGCGGCGCGAACGGGTCCGAGACCTTCGTGATCCAGACCGTCGACACCGCCTTCCGCTACTCCAAGGTCGGCCTCGCGTCGGCGATGGCCGTGGTGCTGCTGGCGATCGTGCTGATCATCACGGCCGTGCAGCGGCGCGTGTTCCCCGACGAGAAGGCGAGCCAGGAATGACCAGCACCCAGCAGCGCCCCCCGGCGGTCACCGGTCTCCCGGTGACGCGGCAGGCGGCCGTGAAGGAGCGGCGCACCCGCCGGTCGGCGGGATCCGTCCTCGGCTCGATCGGGAAGTACGGCTCGCTGATCGTGGCCTGCCTCTTCGCTCTCGTGCCGATCGTCACGATCGTGATGCTCGCGTTCAAGACCTCGGCGGAGTACCGGGGCACCGGACCGCTCACGCCGCCCTCGAACTGGTTCAACCTCGAGAACTTCGCCATCGCCTTCACGCAGGGCGGGATGGTCACCGGGTTCCTCAACACCGGGATCATCCTCGTCGTCTCGATCGTGGGCACCGTGCTGATCGGCACGATGGCCGCCTACGCGATCGACCGGTTCCGCTTCCGCGGGCGGAGCCTGGTGACCGGGCTCTTCCTGCTCGCGACGCTGGTCCCCTCCGTCACCACGCAGGTGGCGACGTTCCAGGTGATCAACGCCCTCGACCTCTTCAACACCCGATGGTCGGCGATCCTGCTGTTCACGGGCACCGACATCGTCGCGATCTACATCTTCCTGCAGTTCATGCAGTCGATCCCGGTCTCGCTGGACGAGGCCGCGATGCTCGACGGAGCGAGCCGCTTCACCGTGTACTGGCGGATCGTGCTCCCGCTGCTGAAGCCCGCGATCGCGACCGTGGTGATCATCAAGGGGATCGCGGTCTACAACGAGTTCTACATCCCCTTCCTCTACATGCCCTCGCGCGACCTCGGCGTGATCTCGACCTCCCTCTTCCGCTTCATGGGGCCCTTCGGGGCGCAGTGGGAGGTCATCGCCGCCGGCACGATCCTCGTGATCGTCCCGACGTTGATCGCGTTCTTCTTCCTCCAGCGCTTCATCTACAACGGACTGACATCAGGAGCTACGAAGTGACCCACACCCTCGACACCACTCCTCGCACCGCGGCGGCCACCAGCCGTCCGCTGCACGACGGCTGGAGTGTCCGCGCGACCCGCGGGCCGATCCCCGCCGAGCTGGTCTCGGCCGTCGTCCCCGCGGTGGTCCCCGGCCTCGTCCACACCGATCTGCTCGCGGCCGGGCTGATCCCCGACCCGTATCTCGACCAGAACGAGAAGAAGGTCACCTGGATCGGCGAGACGGACTGGGAGTACTCCTCCTCGTTCGACTGGGCCCCCGACGGCCGCGACGTGCACGAGCTCGTCTTCGAGGGCCTGGACACGGTGGCCGTCGTCACGCTGAACGGGCGCGAGATCGCCCGCACCCGCAACCAGCACCGCACCTACCGGATCCGCGTCGACGAGGCTCTGCAGGAGGGGGCGAACGAGCTGGTCGTCGCCTTCGCCTCGCCCGTCGCCGAGGCCGACCGAGCGAGCCTCGAGATCGGCTACCGGCCGCACACCTACTCCCACCCCTTCAACGCCCTGCGGAAGGCCGCCTGCAACTTCGGCTGGGACTGGGGGCTGGACGCCGCCTCCGCCGGCATCTGGAAGCCGGTGACCCTCCAGGCCTGGAGCGGTGCGCGCCTCGCCTCGGTGCGCCCCGTGGTCACGGTCGACGGGACGACAGGCCGCGTCGAGCTGCACGTGGGGCTCGACCGGGCCTCGGACGCCGAGGTGGAGGTGCGCGCCTCCGTCGCCGGCGCGGAGGCCGTGGCGAGCGTCCCCGGTGGCGAGCGCACCGCGGTCCTCCACCTCGAGGCGGCCGAGGTGGCCCTGTGGTGGCCGCGGGGCTTCGGCGGGCAGCCGCTCCACGACCTCGAGGTCGCGCTCCTGCAGGGCGGAGCCGTCATCGACGAGCGCTCCCAGCGGATCGGCTTCCGGACCCTGGAGGTGCAGCTCGACCGCGACGACGAGGGCACCTCGTTCCGCTTCGTCGTCAACGGCGAGCCCGTCTGGATCCGCGGAGCCAACTGGATCCCGGACGACGCCTTCATCACCCGGGTCGACCGCGAGCGCCTCGCCCGCAGGATGGACCAGGCCGAGTCCGCGAACCTCAACCTCCTCCGCATCTGGGGCGGCGGCTACTTCGAGTCCGACGACTTCTACGACCTCTGCGACGAGCGCGGCATCCTCGTCTGGCAGGACTTCCTCTTCGCCTGCGCGGCCTACGCGGAGGAGGAGCCGCTCCGCAGCGAGGTCGAGGCGGAGGTCCGCGACAACGTCACGCGGATCATGCCGCACCCGAGCCTCGCACTCTGGAACGGCAACAACGAGAACATCTGGGGCTTCGAGGAGTGGGGCTGGGAGAAGCGCCTCCAGGGCCGCACCTGGGGCCTGGGCTACTACCTCGATCTCCTCCCGCGCCTGGTCGCCGAGCTCGACCCGGCGCGCTCGTACACGCCCGGGAGCCCCTGGTCGGGCGACCCGCAGATCTTCGCGAACGACCTCGACCACGGCTCCGTGCACCTCTGGGAGCTGTGGAACCGCGTCGACTACCCCGCCTACCGGGACGCCCACGCGCGATTCGTCGCCGAGTTCGGCTGGCAGGGGCCGGCGTCGTGGTCGACCATCCAGCGCTCGATCTCGGACTCGCCGCTGACTCCCGAGTCGCCCGGGATGATCCACCACCAGAAGGCGACCGACGGCAACGACAAGCTGACCGACGGTCTCGTCGCTCACCTCCCGCTGCCCGACGACACGGAGGACTGGCACTGGGCGATGTCGCTCAACCAGGCGCTCGCGGTGACGCTCGCGATCGAGCACCAGCGCTCCGAGAGCCCGCGCTGCATGGGCTCGATCGTCTGGCAGCTCAACGACTGCTGGCCGGTCACCTCGTGGGCCGCGGTGGACGGCGACGGCACCGCCAAGCCGCTCCTCTACGCGCTCAAGCACGTCTTCGAGGACCGTCTGCTCACCGTGCAGCCGCGCGGGGAGGGGCTCGCCGTGGTCGCCGTGGGCGACTCCCCCGAGGAGTGGGCCGGCGAGTGCGTCGTGCGCCGCCTGGCGTTCGACGGGACGGTGCTGGCGGAGGAGCGGCAGGAGCTCGCGGTCGGGGCGCGCTCGGTGCGCACCCTGCCGATCGGGTCCGGCGTGGCGACGCCCGAGGACGCCGCCGCCGAGCTGCTCGTCGTCGACTTCGCTGGGACGCGCGCGTTCTGGTTCTTCGCCGAGTACCGCGACTCCGCCCTGGAGGCCGCGCGCCTGCGCACGAGCGCCGCCCCCGTCGAGGGCGGAGTGCAGGTGACCGTCACCGCCGAGAACCTCGTGCGCGACGTCACCCTCCTGGTCGACAAGGTGGACCCGTCCGCCGTCGTCGACGACCAGCTGGTCACGCTGCTGCCGGGCGAGAGCGTCGTCTTCACGGTGCGCGGCTCCGGTCTCGACACCGAGGCGCTGGTGTCGCCGAGCGTGCTGCGCACGGCCAACCAGCTCGTCGCCGACTGGGCCTGATCCGCGGTGAGCACGCAGCCCGCCCTGGCCGTCGACGTCGGCGGCACGAAGATCGAGACCGCCCTCGTCGACGCCGGGGGCGGGCTCGTGCCCGGCACGCGGCACCGGCGCGCGACCGGCCCCGCCCTGACTCCTGAGGAGTTCGAGCGGGCGCTCGCGGAGTGCGTCGCCGCCTCGACGGCCGGGGCGGACGTCGTCGGCGTCGGCGCCGGATCCGCGGGGCCGATCGACCTCGACGGCGGCCGGATCCGACCGAAGAACCTCCCGCTGCTCCACGGCGTCCCGCTCCGGGAGGCGCTCGAGCGGCTCGTGCCCGGTCGGCCGGTCGAGCTGCGCCTCGACGGGACCTGCATCGCCCTCGCCGAGCACTGGTACGGGGCCAACCGGGGCGCCGTCTCCTCGGTGAGCCTCGTCGTGTCGACCGGGATCGGCGGCGGGATCGTCCTCGACGGCCGGGTGCTGGCGGGCCGCTCCGGCAACGCCGGCCACCTGGGCCAGGTGCACGTCGCCGACGCCGACCCCGAGGAGGGGAGCGACGGGACGCTCGAGAGCATCGCCTCCGGACCGAGCACCGTCGCCTGGGCCCGGCGCCGGGGCTTCGCCGGGAGCACCGGGGAGGAGCTCGGGCGCGCGGCCGCGGACGGCGACGCCGTGGCCCTGTCCGCGGTCCGCCGCTCCGCCGAGGCCGTCGGCACGGCGATCGCGGGCGCGGCGACCCTGCTCGACGTGCACGACTTCGCCGTCGGCGGCGGTTTCGCGGGCGTGACCCGCGACTACCTCCACCTCGTGCAGGCGAGCGCCCGGGAGCACGCTGTCCTGGACTACGCCCGCGGTCTCGACGTCCGCCCGTCCGGGCTCGGCGGGGAGGGGCCTCTGATCGGCGCGGCCGCCCTGATCCTCCGATCGACGGCGGCGGCGCGCGAGCCCGCCCTCGTGCCGTGAGCGGCATCTCCTCCGAGCATCCGCTCCGCTCGGCCCTGCGCCCGTCGCGGCACCGGGTCGTCGGGGCGGCGCTCGCCTACGTCGTCAAGGACAGCCCGCTGTGGATCCTGCCGCTCGTCACCGCCGCCGTGGTCGACGCCCTCGTCGACGGCCGGTCGCCATCGGCGCTCGTCGTGCCGGCCGCGGCCGCCGCGGCGACGATCCTCGCGAACATCGGGGCGAACGCGGTCTACGTGCGGCTCTCCTCGTCCGCCGTCCGCGCGCTGGGCCTGCGGCTGCGGGAGGCGCTCGCCGAGCGGCTGCAGAGCCTCTCGCTCGACTACCACTCGCGAGGCAGCGCCTCCATCGCCCAGACGAAGGTGGTGCGCGACGTCGAGAACCTCGAGCTGATGCTGCAGCAGGCCTTCGGGCCGGTGCTGACAGCGCTGGTGGTGCTCGTCGGAGCCGGAGTGGCGACGGGCACGAGGGTGCCGCAGTTCCTGCTGGTGTTCGCGCTGACCGTCCCGCTCGCGGCCGCACTCGTGCTCTGGCTCCGTCGGCGGACAGCGGCCGGCAACGAGGCGTTCCGGCGCCACGTCGAGACGATGTCCGGCACCGTCGGCGAGATGTCCGCGCTCCTCGAGGTCACCCGCGCCCACGGCCTCGAGAAGGTCTCGGTCCAGCGGGTGGTGGAGGCCGCCCGCCGCGTCGAGCGGGCGGGCGTCGCCCTCGACCGCCTGAACGGGCGCTTCGGGGCGCTGTCGTGGAGCAGCTACCAGCTCATCACGCTCGGCTCGCTCTTCGGCGCATCCGTCATCGCGATGACGGGCGTCCTGCCGGTGACGGTCGGCGAGGTCGTGCTGCTGAGCTCCTACTTCGCGCTGCTCACCGGGACGATCACGGCGGCGTTCCAGACTGCTCCGCTGGTCACCCGCGGCCTCGAGTCGCGCCGCTCGATCGCCGAGGTCCTGGCGGACCCCGACGTGGAGCACAACGAGGGCGAGCCGGTCGTCGACGCCCTCGCCGGAGGAGTCGAGCTCGACCGGGTGAGCGTCGACTACGGCGACCGGCGCGTGCTGCACGACGTGTCGCTCCGGATCGCCCCGGGGGAGACCGTGGCCTTCGTCGGCCCCTCCGGCTCGGGGAAGTCGACGCTGACCCGGGTGGTCCTCGGATTCGTCCGCCCCTCGCAGGGCCGCGTGCTGCTCGACGGCCGTGACATCGCCGCCCTCGACATGCGCACGGCCCGCCGCTTCGTCTCGGTCGTGCCGCAGGAGTCGGTGCTCTTCCGCGGCAGCATCCGCGACAACGTGCTCTACGGAACAGCGGACGCCGACAACCACCGGCTCGAGGCGGCGCTGCGGGCGGCGAACGCGGAGTTCGTCCTCGAGCTGCCCGACGGCTGGGACACGGTCGTGGGGGAGCGGGGCGCCCTGCTGTCGGGAGGCCAGCGCCAGCGCCTCGCGATCGCGCGGGCCCTGATCCGCGACCCCCGTCTGCTCGTGCTCGACGAGGCGACCGCCGCACTCGATCCGCGCACCGAGCGCGAGGTCCGGCTCGCCCTCGACCGGCTGCGCGAGGGGCGCACGACGCTGATCGTCGCCCACCGCCTGAGCACCGTCCGCACGGCCGACCGGATCGTGGTGCTCAGCGAGGGGCGCGTCGTGGAGCAGGGGACGCACGATGAGCTGCTCGCGACGGGCGGCGCGTACGCCGCGCTGCACGCGACGGCCTGAGCGGGCCGCGGCCGCATCGATCCGTCGTCTGCGGCCCGTGCCCGCCGCGGGGACGGGCCGCTGCTGACGGATCGATCGCGGGTGCGGCCCAGCGGGAGCATCGTTAGCGTGGAGGTCCGCGCCGATCGCCGGCGCCGAGGGGAGCCCCATGGATCAGACCGTCGAGATCGACGCCCGGGCGGAGGCCCTGCGCGCCGACCCCGAGAGCTTCGCCGCGATGGACGCGCTCTGGCGCAGCGTCTACGCCCTGCCGATGTGGTGCTTCATCGCGCGGGGGCCGGACGACGCGCCCACCCCCTTCGTCGGCGGCCTGGAGTCGGGGCCGATGGTCTTCGCCTTCACCACGGGGGAGCGCGCCCGCGCCGGGGCGCTGCACGCCGGCCTCTCCGACGAGGACGCGTCACGCGTGCTGAAGGTGCCGATGCCGGCCGCGCTCGAGTGGATCGCGGCGATGGGATCCTCCGGAGTCGCGGGAGTGGTCTTCGACCTGCCCCGCTTCGGGTACTTCGCGCCCCTCCAGAACCTGCTGCCGATGCGCGACTTCATGGCGGCGAACCCGCCGGCCTGAGCCCCGCCCCGTCGAGACCAGCGGATCCGCCGATACCAGCTGATCCGCCGGTTGTCGCCGCCCCGAACTGGTCACTGGACGACACCCGAGGATGGTGGGCCGGAGGCGCGCCCGTCCTCCGAGGACGAGGCCGGGAGACGCCGATGGGGAAGCTGCACTACGTCGGATCGGTCGAGATCGACGTCGAGGACCGGGTGCTCGCCCACCTGCAGATCGTCCTCACCGCGAAGCTGCGCCGGGGGGAGTCGTGCCTGCTCACCTGGCGCGACGAGAACGGGATGAGCGACGGCCGCAGCGCGATCTGGCTGCACCCCTCGCACACGCTCCGCTACACCTACGCCGGCGGCCGCATGCCCCGCATCAACCCCGCCTGGATCTCGGCGCTCACCGATCTCGCGAACTCCGCCGGCGGCCTCCGCTTCGTCCCCGAGCCGCCGGAGTCCGTGCATCCCCCCGGCGGGAGCGCTCGCCGGTGACCGGCGGCCGGCCCCGGGCTCAGCAGCCGGAGTCGGCGGCGTCCGCGTCGAGCGCCGCCGCGGTGCCGAGCGCGATCAGCGACTGATCCGTCGCGACCGCGACCCTCGGGAAGCCGAGCGCTCGCAGCAGCCCGGCGCGCTCGCGGTCGCCCGCGTAGGCCCCGGCGCCCTTGCCCGCGCGCCGGGCCGCCGCGGCGATCCTCGGCAGCGGGTCGTCCGGTCCGTCCGCGGCGAGCAGGTCGGACAGGTCCCGTCCGAGGCCGATCGCGAGGTCGAACGGGCCGACGAACACTCCGCTCACGCCCGGCACCGCGAGGATCCGATCGACGGCGTCGAGGCCGGCCTGCGTCTCGATCATGACCCAGAGCGCGGTGCGCGCCTCGGCGGCCGACGGGGGAGCGGCGCCCCAGAGATCGGACATCGGCCCCCAGCTGCGGCGGCCGAGCGGCGGGTAGAGCGCGGCGCGGACGGCCGCGAGCGCCTCCTCGACCGTCTCGATCATCGGGACGACCACGATGTCCGCTCCGGCGTCGAGCGCCCTGCCGATCAGCGCGTCGGAGATTCCCGCGACCCGGACGCCGACGGGCGGCCTCCCGCTCACGGCGCCGAGCGCGCGCAGGGAAGCGAGGACCGCGGCGTCGTCGAACGCGCCGTGCTGCGCGTCCAGGCACAGCCACGCGGGCCCGCCGCGAGCGATCTGCGCGACCGTCAGCGGCTCCCCGAGCCGGCACCACACCCCGTCGGCCCGACCGTCACCGAGAACCCGTTCCGCATCCACGGGTCCGATCCTCGCGCACGGAGCGCCGCCTAGGCGAGGACCGCCAGCGCCGTCGACAGGATCCCGAGGACGACGCCCGCCCCGAGCAGGATCATGCCGGTCAGGCGCAGCGCCCGCACCGCGTCGCTCCACCGGTGCAGGCGGATGCGGTGCGGATCCTCCTCGCGGTAGTGCACCTCCCGCTGGTCCGACCGCGTCGGCGTCAGCGGGTCCCCGGCGGACAGCGGACGCGATCGCACCTCGCCGGCCCGGGTCACCCAGTGCAGCGCGAGGGGCGGACCCTCCTCGAGGTAGGCGGTCGTCGTCAGCCAGCGTCCGTCGATCAGCGCCGCGACGAACGCGGCGAGCAGGAACAGCACGCCGAGGGGGAGAGTGACCAGCGAGAGAGCCTCGGAGATCGTCTCCAGCATGCAGCGTCCCTCCGACCGGATCCGGTGCTGAGCGTACCGAGTCGGCGGCCGGCGCGTCCGCAGTGGGACGCGCCCCGCCGCCGAGCCCGCGGGCCTCAGCCCCAGGCGACCTCGAGGTCGACGACGAACGTCACTCCGAAGCGGTCGCGCAGCATCCCGTAGAGGGGCGACCAGGCCGCCGGGGCCAGGGGCACGACGACCGCCGCCCCCTCCGAGAGGCCGTCCCAGAGGCGGTGCAGCTCGTCGGCGTCGGAGCCGCGCAGCGACACGAACACCGGGATCGTGCCCGGGTCGTAAGCCGTGTGCGCGGGGACGTCGTACGCCATGACGCGGAAGCCGGCCTCGGAGACGACCTGGCCCCACATCAGCTGGTCGGCCTCGTCGGGCGCGGTGACAGCGTTCGCGTCCGCGTAGGACATCGCGTCGACCCGGCCTCCCGTGACCGAGGCGTAGAACTCCAGTGCCTCGCGGGCCTGTCCGCGGAAGTTGAGGTGGGTCGTCGTGGTGATGCTCATGGTGCGCTCCTCGCAGTCGTGCCGGGTCGATCACCCGGTGCCCCGACGCTCCCAGGAGAAGAGGACGGTGACGGTCCTCTTCTCGGAATACCCTCGGGACGTGCCCACGACGACCGAGCGGCTCCTCCTGCTCCTCTCCCTCCTGCAGACCCGCCGCGACTGGCCGGGCGGAGTGCTCGCCGAGCGCCTGGGGATCGCGCCGCGCACGGTGCGTCGCGACGTCGACCGGCTCCGCACGATGGGCTACCGGATCGACGCGGCGAAGGGCCCCGACGGCGGGTACCGGCTCGAGGCCGGCGCCGAGCTCCCGCCGCTGCTCTTCGACGACGAGCAGGTGCTCGCCCTCACCGCCGCCCTGCGCGCGCCGATCGCGGGGCTCGAGGAGGCGTCGGCCCGTGCGCTGGCGACGGTGCGGCAGGTCCTGCCCGCCCGGCTCCGGCCCCGAGCTGATGCGCTGCGCTTCACGGTCGCGGCGGCGCCGGCCCCCGCAGTCCCTCCGGAGCGGCTGGTCGCGGTCGCGGCGGCCGTCCGGGCCTCGGAGGTGCTCCGCTTCGCGTACGCGGAGGCGGTGCGCCGCGTCGAGCCCCACCACCTGGTCGCGCGTCAGGGCCGCTGGTACCTCATCGGCTTCGACCTCGACCGCGACGACTGGCGGGTGTTCCGCGTCGACCGGCTCGAGCCGCGCTCGCCCCGCGGGGCTCGCTTCCGCCGCCGGGTGCTGCCGGGCGGGAGTCCCGCCGAGTTCCTGGAGGCGCGGTTCCGCGGCGGAGCGCCCGGGGAGGGGTGGCCGTGCCGCGGCTCGGTCGTGCTGACGGCGCCCGCCGCCGAAGTCCTGCCCTACGCGGGCGACGGGGAGGTGGAGGACCTCGGCGACGCGGGCTGCCGACTCGCCCTCGGCGCCTGGTCGTGGGAGGCGCTCGCCGCGTCGTTCGGCCGGTTCGACGCTCCGATGGCCGGGGCCGAGCCGCCCGAGCTGGCCGCCGCGTTCCGCGTGCTCGCGGAGCGGTACGCCGCGGCGGGAGCCTGACCGGACCGCGGCGGCCGTCCGGCGCCGCTACTTCACCGAGTACCGGGCGCTCCCCGTGCTGCCGTCCGCCGTCGTGACCGTCAGCGTCCAGCAGGTGCCCCGCTTCGCGGGCACCGTCCACGCCTTCACGTAGCGGTTCGTCGCGGTGTCGTAGCGGAGGCGTCCGGTCAGGGTGGTCGTCGGCGCTCCGGTGAGGACGGCGCCGGCGGTGCAGGAGGTCTGCCTCTGCGTGACGCTGCGCACGTCGGCGAGGGCGGAGTGGCGGAACGTGCCCGCGGACGACGTGGACGTCACCTGGAACGTCATGCCGGTCGCGGCTCCGGCGGTCACGCTCTTCACCGAGGTGCTGAGCCCGAAGATCGCCCACGGGGTCACGGTGTAGGACGCGGTGAGGGTCGAGACGTTGCCCGCCCGGTCGGTCGCGGTCGCCCGGTACACATGCGGTCCGACGGAGCGGCCGCCGCCCGTGATCACGCAGTCGCCGGTGAGGCCCGAGAGCGCGTCGTCCGCGAGGCAGCGCGCCTCCGGGAGCACCGTGCCGTAGGGGTAGGACCCCTCGGGCCTCGACGTGAACGAGAGCTGCGGCTTCGTGGTGTCGATGGCGATGCCGCTGCGGGTCGTCGTGGCGCGGTTGCCCGCGTTGTCGACGGCGGTGCCGGTGACGCTCTGGCCGGGGCCCTCGCGCAGGATCCGCGCGGGGGTGCAGCTGCGGATCCCGGAGCCGCTGCCGTCGGCGCAGGAGAAGCCGACGGAGACGGGGGAGCGGAACCAGCCCGCGGCGTTCGGAGCCGTCGGCGTGGTCGTCGCGGCGATGGTGGGGACGCCGGTGTCGATGATCCGGTAGGTCGCGGTGGCGGTCGTGGTCAGTCCTCCGGGGTCGGTCCAGGTGCAGGTCGCCGTGCGGGTGCCGAGGCCGTTCACGAGCGTGCCGGTGACGACGGCCTCCTCGCTGAACGTTCCGCTCTCCGCATCCGTGATCGCGCAGGCGGCCCTCGGCTCCGAGCCCTTCTCGTAGGAGGCGCCGTCGGTGGCGGAGGCGACCGTCACGACGGGCGGGGTGTTCGCGGGGACCACGGTGACCGTGTGCGGCACGCCGGCCGTGGTGCCGTACGCGTTCCGCGCGCTCACCGTGAAGGTGGAGTCGCCTGCGGTGGTCGGCCTGCCCGAGACGACGCCCTCCGGCGAGAGGGTCACCCCCGCGGGAAGGGCGCCGGACGAGACCTCGAAGGTCGCGGCCGGGCCGGACGCCGTGAAGGTCGCGGAGTAGCGGGTCCCGGTCGTGACGAGCGTCTCGGCGGTGTCGGCGGTGAGGGTCGGCAGCGGGCCGATCGCGAAGGCGTGGTTGAAGCCGACCGCGATGCCGGTGGCGCCGGTGATCCCGGCCGGGACGTCCAGCTCTGTGTCGCCGTCGGGGTGCAGGGAGACGACGGTGCCGTCGGACGTCAGCAGGACGCTGAAGCCGATGCCGGCGGCGATCGCGGTGATGCCGCCGAGATCGGCGGGGACCCGCGGCAAGCCGGAGTCGGCGGGGTCGCCCCAGGTGACGACGGTGCCGTCCCGCTTCAGGGCGAGGCTGTGGGAGTAGCTGACCGACACGGCGACGACGTCGCGGAGCCCTGCCGGGGCGGTGTACGCGCCCCTGTCGTCGCCGCCCCACGCCACGACGGTCCCGTCGGCGCGCAGCGCGAGGCTGTTCCAGCCGCCCGCGGCGATCGCGACCACTCCGGAGAGACCCGCCGGCACGTCGGTCGCTCCGAACTGATCGGAGCCCCAGGCCGCCACGGTCCCGTCGCCCCGCAGCCCGAGGGTGTGGTAGCTGCCCGCGGCGACGGCGGTCACGCCGCCGAGTCCGGCCGGGACGTCGGTCTGGCCCTGGCGGTCGTCGCCCCACGCGACGACCGTCCCCTCCATCGTGAGGGCGATGCTGTGGAGGTACCCGGTCGAGATCGCCGTCACCTCGCGGAGCCCGGCCGGCACGTCCCGCTCGCCCTCCAGATCCGCTCCCCAGGCCTCGACGGTGCCGTCGGTGTGGAGCGCGAGGGTGTGGCTGTAGCTGCTCGCGATGTCCGTGAGATCGGACATGCCCACCGGCACGTCCCACTCCCCGTTGAGGTAGCGCCCCCAGGCGGCGACGCCGTTGGCGAGGTGGTCGTTCCCGACCGGCACCGGGTCCGGCTCGGCGGAGGCGAGGGGAGCCGCGGTGCCGGCGAGCAGCGCGACGGTCGCGGTCAGAGCGAGCAGAGTGCGGCGCAGGCCCGCGGCGGTGCGGGCGGGGCGCGGAGAAGCGGGGTCGGTCACGGGCTCACGCTAGGGGCCGGCTCTCCTCCGCGGCGGGGGCGGGGGCGCCCTGTAGCGGACATGTCCTCTAGAGGGCGGAGCGCCGCTCCTCCAGGGCGGAGCCCGGGCCCTCCAGGGCGGAGCCTGGCCCCTCGGGGCCCGCGGCGGAAGGGCTTGCCCGGATCCGCGGCGGGCGATTGGCTGGAGGGCAGGAGAGAGAGGTGTCACCATGACGCAGACCTTCCCCGCCTGGTTGCGGGATCAGCAGAAGAGGGACGACGAGGTCGGCCGCTTCGCGCAGGCCTTCGCCGGTCGCGACGACCTGCCCGAGCACGGCGGCCGCGCGATCTACGACGGCTACTTCGCCAGCGAGCCCGAGTCGGCGCAGGCCGATCTGGACCGCGCCTGGATGGAGTTCGAGGCGCACCCCGAGCCGTCCGCCACGTCCGACGAGCCGGAGGGACTCCGATGAGTGACCAGACCCCGAGCCCCGTCGAGGACCCGGACGACCAGTCCGACAAGCCGTCGCAGGCCGAGGGCGAGGACGAGCGCGACACCCCGCACGAGGTCCTGCCCGCCGAGGGCAAGCCCTCGAAGGCCGAGGGCTGAGCCGACGCACTGAGCCGACGCACTGAGCCGACGCACTCCCCGGAGGGGCGCATCCTGCAGAGGGTGCGCCCCTCCGTCGCGTCAGCGCCCGGTGACCGCCAGCAGCTCGTGCGCCGCGGCGCTGTCCGGGTAGCGGGAGAGCACGCGCTCCAGATCGCGCCGAGCCGGAGCCGTGCGCCCGTCCGAGAGGAGCGTGCTCGCGCGCTCGAGCAGCGCCTCCGCCCGCAGCTCCACGGGACGCGCGCTGGTGACGGTCGGGCGCACCACGCGGTCGAACGCCTCGAGGGCGCCCTCGATCAGGCCGAGCTCGCGGAGAGCGACGCCGCGGCGGATGAGCACCGCGGCGGAGGCGGCGTCCACGTTCTCGACGGGCGCCGAGAACTCGGCCACGTCGCTCCAGCGTCGGCGGGCGGAGTAGAGGGAGGCGAGCGTCGACGCCGCGAGGGTCGACGGCTCCAGGGTCTCGACCGCCACGACCGCTGCAGCCGGATCCATCGGTGCTGCCAGCTCGGCGTAGAGCAGGCGCAGCGCCGGGGCGTCGAGCGGCACCTCCACGTCGAGGCCGCCGCTCAGCGGCAGGCGGACGGTCAGCGCGATCCCGTAGCGGCGGAGGAAGGAGTCGGCCGACGGGTCGTAGCGGATGCGCACCAGCCAGCCGGTGAGCCGCAGAGCGCGATCGTCGTCCGCGGAGTGCAGGGCGTCGCGGACGAGCTCGACGACGGCCGCGAGGCGCGAGCCCTCGGGGGAGCCGGTGGTCGCCTCGTGCAGGTCCTCCGCCGGCGCCCCGGCGCGCACGAGCCGGAGCAGGGGCGCCTCCCGCGCCGGAGCGAGGGCGGAGGGGCGCACGAGACCCGGCCCGCCGGGCATGCTGAGCCAACCGGACAGCCGGGAGCGGTGGTCCTCGGGGGAGAGCGGGTCGCCGGCCGCCCGGAGCCGGGGGCGCGCGAGGGCACGGAGCTCACCGCTCCGCCGGAAGCCGACTGCCACGGCCGATCCCCCTCCGCGTGCGGCGGCGGCTGAGGACCGTCGATCCGCCGAGTCTACGGCGTCGCCCCCCGCCGTCACCCCCGAACGGGGAGCGACGCCCTGGCGGCGATCCCCCGCCTCCCGTCGTCGCCCCCCGGCGCTGTCAGGCGCCGATCGAGCCCGCCGTGCGCAGCGGCATCACGTCGGGCTTCTCGGCGGTGCTCGCGATCGTCACGACCGCCTTCTCCTCGTTCGAGCGGAGCACGGCGTCCATGATCTCGAGCACGTGCAGGGCCACGCGGCCGGAGGCGCGGTGCGGGCGGTCCTCCGCGATCGCCTCCGCGAGGTCGGCCAGTCCCACTCCGCGACCGGTGTCGATCACGCCGGCGGAGTCGGGGACGACCCGCCAGTCCTCGTCGCGGACGGCGACCTCGACCGGGTCCGAGAACATGTTCGGATCCGGGACCGAGATGGTGCCCTCGGTGCCGTAGACCTCGAACTTCGGGGCCCGGCTGCGCCAGACCTCGAAGCTCACGGTGACGGTCGTGGCGACTCCGCTCGCGTGCTCGAGCAGCGCGGTGATGTGCGTGTCGATCGTCACCTCGATCGGCGTGCCCGCCTTCGGCCCGGTCTCGATCGTGCGCGGGCGGTCGGAGCGGGTGGCCAGGCCCGTGACGCGGACGACCGGCCCGAAGAAGTGCACGAGCGCCGTCAGGTAGTACGGGCCCATGTCCAGCAGCGGGCCGCCGCCGGGCTGGTAGTAGAACTCGGGCGCCGGGTGCCAGCGCTCGTGGCCGGGCGCGGCCCAGTGCACCTGCGCGGCGATCGGGGTGCCGATCGCGCCGGAGTCGAGGGTGAGGCGCGCGGTCTGCACCCCGGTCCCGAGCACCGTGTCCGGGGCGCTCGCGAAGCGCAGGCCCAGCTCGTCCGCGAGGTCGAGCATCGGCGCGGCCTCGGCCGGGTTCAGCCCGAGCGGCTTCTCGGCGAAGACGTGCTTGCCCGCCTTCAGGGCGCGGGTGCCGATCTCGACGTGCGCCGCCGGGATCGTGAGGTTCAGCACCGCGTCGATCTCCGGGTCGTCGATCAGCGCGTCGACGGTGAGGGCGCGGACGCCCTGCTCGTCGGCGACCTGCTGCGCCCGCTCCTGGTTCAGGTCGGCGACCGCGACGAGGCGGAGGCCGGGGAAGGTCGGGAGGTTCGCGAGGTACTGCTCGCTGATCTTCCCGACGCCGATGATGCCGACTCTCAGCGGGACGCCCACAGCATTCCCCTCTCGATGATCGTGCGGACGTTGTCGTCCTGGAGGATCTCGACGCGGTGGCCCGGCGTCGAGACGAAGATGCGGCCCTCGCCCCAGAGGCGGGTCCAGATCGCGGGGGAGGTGATGGGGCGCTTCCACGGGTCCCACGGGCGGACGGCCTGCGTGGTCGTGGCGAGCACGTCGTTGTAGTCGTCGTGCAGCACCCAGTACTGCTCCGTGACCAGCTCGAAGTCGGAGATGCCCTGCGTGATCGGGTGGTCGGCGGCGAGGGCCGTCATCTCGATCGTGTGCGGCATGTAGTTGTCCGACTGCTCGCCGGTGCGCTCGTCCGGGTGCTTGCCGGGGTGCGAGGCGAACTGGCCGCCGATCAGCTGCAGGTAGTCGGAGTTGTCGCGGTAGGAGTCGGCGATCCCGCCGTGCCAGCCGGCGAGGCCTGTGCCGCGCTCGACCGCCGCGCGGAGGCCCAGGAACTCCTCCCACTGGATGGAGGTCATCGTGTTCGACTGCACGATCAGGTCGACGGTCCGCATGTACGCCGCGTCGGCGTACACGGCGGTCGACTCCTCGACGCGCACCTCGTAGCCGTTGTCGCGGAGGAACGGCAGGAACAGCTCGGTCGCCTCGACCGGTTGGTGGCCGTCCCAGCCCCCTCGGACGACGAGGGCCGTCTTGCCGGGAGTGGTCGGGGAGTGGTCGGTCATCGTCGTCCTCACGTGCGGGCGGATCGCTCCGCGGTTCGTCATCGAACAGGACTTGCGCAACTTCTGCGCGGGAGCCCCAGCGTCCGACCATCATGCACCGCGGTTCCCGGCGGGAGCAAGCCGTCCTGCCGCAGGGCTAGTTGCGAAAGTCGGCATCCGCTACGGTGAGCACATGCCCGACCACGACGACGTCTCCGGAGCGACCACCCGCCCGACCATGGCGCTCATCGCCGAGCGCGCCGGGACGAGCGTCCCCACCGTCTCGAAGGTGCTCAACGGCGGCACCGACGTCTCGGAGGCGACCCGCCTGCGCGTGATGGAGGCGGCGCACGCGCTCGGCTACCGCCGCCGCCCGCGCCTGCGCCCGCCGGTCGAGGATCCGCACTCCGCCCAG
Source organism: Rathayibacter sp. AY1H3 (assembly GCF_002932015.1). Lineage (NCBI taxonomy): Bacteria > Bacillati > Actinomycetota > Actinomycetes > Micrococcales > Microbacteriaceae > Rathayibacter > Rathayibacter sp. AY1H3. The sequence continues at coordinate 22,514 of NZ_PSUU01000029.1, read as the reverse complement.
ATCGTCGACGTCGTCGTCGGCCACATCGGCGGCACCTGGATCGGACCGGTCCTCGAGGGGATCGAGGCCGAGGCCTCCGCCGCCGGGGTCGACCTGGTGCTCACCCGCGCCCGCGACGACGGCGCCTGGATCAGCCGCCTCCTCCGCCGCCCCTCGCTCGGCGCCATCGTGGTGCTGGTCAACGTCTCGGCCGCGCAGCTGCACCTGCTGACCACCGCCGAGCTGCCCGTCGTCGTCGTCGACCCCAGCACGCGGCCGCCGGCCGACGTCGCGAGCGTCGGCGCGACCAACTGGGACGGGGGCCGCATGGCCGCCGAGCACCTCCTCGACGCCGGCCACACCCGCTTCGGCGTCCTCGGCGGCACCCGCACCCAGCTCTACAGCAGCGCCCGGATCGACGGCTTCACCACCGCGCTCCGCGCCGCCGGGGTCGAGGATCCGCGCGTCGCCTACTGCGACTGGGACCGCGAGCTGGCCCGCGAGGCCGCCGGGCTGATGCTCGCCGAGCCGGACGCGCCGACCGCCTTCTTCGCCTGCTCCGACGTGATGGCGCTCGGCGTCTACGAGGCCGCCGACGACGCCGGCCTCCGCATCCCGCGAGACCTCAGCGTCATCGGCTTCGACGACGTCGAGGAGTCGGCCTGGGCGACCCCGCCGATGACCACGATCCAGCAGCCCATCGGCGAGATGGGCGCCATCGCCTTCCGGATGCTGCACCAGGCGCACCGGTCGGCGACTCCGCTCGCCTCGGGCGCCTCGGCCACCCGCATGGAACTCGAGACGCGCCTGATCCGCCGCGCCTCCGTCGCACCCGTGCGCGTCTAGCGCCGCCCGCGGGCCCTCCCGCCTCCCGCCCTCCCCGAGATCGATGCGTCACGATCGGCCCCTCTCCCGCGCCCGTGACGACCGTTCGTGACGCATCGACCCCGGCGGGCGCCGCGGTCGGTGGCGACCCGGGTCGCACCGCCTATGCTGCCCGGATGCGCAGCGCGACCGGGGGGATGGTGGTCGCGTCGTTCGTCTCGCGGATCCTCGGGTTCGTCCGGCTGGCGCTCCTGGTCGTGGCGGTCGGCGGCACGAGCGCGTCGGTCGGCGGGCAGGTGTTCGAGGTCGCGAACTCCGCGCCCACCTACCTGTACGGGCTCATCGCGGGCGGGGTGCTCGGCGCGGTGCTCGTGCCGCAGATGGTCCGGGCGCGGGCCGACGGACCGGAGGGCGTGCGGACCCTCGAGCGGCTGCTCACCGTGTGCCTCGGCGGAGCGGCGCTCCTCACGGCCGCCTGCACGCTCGCGGCGCCGCTGATCGTCGGGCTCTACGCCGGGGGCTGGTCGGCCGACTGGGCTCTGCTCGCCACCCAGATGGCCTACTGGTGCCTGCCGCAGATCTTCTTCTACATCGTCTTCGCCGTCTTCTCGCAGCTGCTCAACTCCGCCGAGAAGTACGGGCCGGGCGCGTGGGCGCCCGCCTGCGCGAACGTGATCTCGGTGCTCGGGATCGCGGTGTTCCTCCTGATCCACCCCGAGGCGGCGTCGACGCCCGCCGACGAGTGGACGCCGGAGATGGTGGCGCTCCTGTGCGGCACTGCCACCGCGGCGATCGTGGTACAGGGGGTGATCGCAGTCGCGTTCTCGCGGTCCGTCGGCGTCCGCCTGCGGCCGCGTTGCGGCGTCGCCGGGCTCGGCGGAGTGTCGCGGGATGCGGTCTGGGTGTTCCTCGGCGCCCTCGTCGCAGAGGTGTCGTACATCGTCGTCTCGAACGCGGCGACGGCGGCCGGCCAGGCCATGAACCGCGCCGGCGTCGACGGGCCGAGCCTCAACTCCTTCTCGAGCGCGCAGCTGCTGCTCCTGCTGCCGCACGGCATCCTGGTCGTCTCCGTCGCCACGGCGATGTTCACGCCGCTCAGCCGGGACCTGCGCCGCGGCGATCGGGCGGCCGCGGCGGTGAACCTCCGACGGACCGAGGACGCGGTGCTCGCCGTCACTCTGCTCGCGACGCTCCTGTTCGTCGCGGCGGCGCCACTGCTCACGCAGCTCGTCTTCGGCACACCGGTGATCGGCGGAGTCCTGCAGCTGCTCGCCCTGAGCCTGGTCGGCTTCAGCCAGACCTACGTCCTCAACCGGGCGATGTTCGCGCTGGGTCGGGCCCGCGACTCGCTGGCGACCCAGGTCGTCTCGGCCGTCGGCGTCGCGGTGGGGGCGCTCGTCGGCGGGCTCCTCCTGCCTGCCGAACTCGTCGTGCCGGCGATCGCGGGCGGCACCGCCCTCGGGACCACGGCCGCGTGGGCCCTCGCCCACTGGCTGGTCCGGCGCCGGATCGGCGTCGTGCCGCAGCCGACCCGGGACCGCCGCGCCGCTCTCGTCGCGGCGCTGGTCACAGCCTGCGCGTCGGTGCCGCTCGGCCTGCTGCTCGCCGTGCCCGCCGACCGCCTCGCGGCCGGCGCCGTGCTGCTGCCGGTCGGACTCGCGATCACCGCCCTGTTCGTGGTCGTGCACCGGGTCGTCGGCGGGCGCTGGCTCTGGTCGCTGGTGCTCGCGCCGCTCTGAGGGGCTGCGCGTGCGGTCCCGCAGCCCCGACCCTCAGTGCCCCGCGCCGAGATTCCCGGCGAGGCGGCCGTGCATCCGGGTGGAGGCGTCGTTCATGCCCGCGATCACGGCGCGGGTGCCGTGGCGCTCGTACTTGGTGGTGACGGCGTCCAGCGCGGCGACGGTCGAGGCGTCCCAGATGTGGGAGCCGGAGAGGTCGATCACGACGTGCGCAGGGTCCTCCGCGTAGGAGAACTGCGTGGTGAGGTCGTTGCTGGAGGCGAAGAACAGCTCGCCGGTGACCGTGTAGTGGGCCGTCGATCCGTCGGCCGAGAGGGTGCGCTCGACGGTGGCGAAGTGGGCGACCCGGCGGGCGAAGACGACCATGGCGGCGAGGACGCCGACGACGACTCCGATCGCCAGGTTGTGGGTGAGGACGACCACGACGACCGTGGCGATCATGACGACCGTCTCGCCCACGGGCATCCGCTTCAGAGTCGACGGGCGGATGCTGTGCCAGTCGAACGTCGCCACCGAGACCATCACCATCACCGCGACCAGCGCGGCCATCGGGATGATCGCGACGAGGTCGCCGAGCGCGACAACGAGGATCAGGAGGAACACGCCGGCGAGGAAGGTCGAGATGCGGGTGCGGGCGCCGGACGCCTTCACGTTGATCATCGTCTGGCCGATCATCGCGCAGCCGCCCATGCCGCCGAACAGGCCGGAGAGCACGTTCGCGGCGCCCTGCCCGAGCGACTCGCGGGTCTTGCGGGAGGGGGTGTCGGTGATGTCGTCGACGAGCTTCGCGGTCATCAGCGACTCCAGGAGTCCGACGAGCGCCATCGCGACGGCGTACGGCGCGATGGTCGTGAAGGTCTCCCAGGTCAGCGGTACGTTCGGCACGAACAGCTCGGGGAGGCTGCGGGGCAGCTCGCCCTGATCGCCCACGGTGGGGACGGCGACCGCCGTGACGACGACCGCCGCGGTGATGAGGACGATGGCGACGAGAGGCGCCGGAACGGCCTTCGTCAGGCGCGGCATCACCACCATGATCACGATGCCGACGGCGACCAGCGGGTAGACCAGCCAGGGCACGCCGATCAGGTTGGGGATCTGCGCCGAGAAGATCAGGATCGCCAGCGCGTTCACGAATCCGACCATCACGCTGCGGGGGATGAAGCGCATGAGCTTCGCCACTCCGAGCAGCCCGAGCACGATCTGGAACACGCCCGCGAGGATCACCGTCGCGATGAAGTAGTCCATCCCGTAGTCGCGGGCGACGGGGGCGATCACCAGGGCGACGGCGCCCGTGGCGGCGGTGATCATCGCGGGGCGTCCGCCGAGGAACGCGATCGACACGGCCATCACGAACGACGAGAAGAGGCCGACCCGCGGATCCACGCCCGCGATGATCGAGAACGAGATCGCCTCGGGGATGAGCGCGAGCGCGACCACGAGGCCGGCGAGGACCTCGCGGGTCAGGATGCGGGGGGTGCGCAGCGCCGTCATCACTGTGGGCTCGGCGTGCGGGCGGGCAGGGGTCTTCGAGGCGAGGGCCATCGCGGCGGCTCCAGGGAGTGGGAGGGGTGCTCGACGAGGAGCGCGGAGGGCTGCGGCATCGGGTCGGCGGAAGCGGGCGGGGATGCCAAGCTTGCAGAGGCGTGTCAGCAGCACGGGCAACCCTACCCTCACGTAAGGGTAGATCTGAAGGGGTGAGCAGGATCGGCACCATGCACATCGGCGAGCTCGCCGAGCGGACCGGCCTCTCGCTCCGGACCCTGCGCCACTACGACGAGATCGGCCTCGTGAAGGCGTCCGGCCGCACCGAGGGCGGCTTCCGCCTCTACACGTCCACCGACTACGACCGCCTGATCCTCATCCGCCGCATGAAGCCGCTCGGCTTCTCGCTGGAGGAGATGGCCGCGCTGCTCCCCGTGATCGACACGCTCGAGGCCGAGGGCGACGACGCGCCGGCCGAGGTCCGCGCGCAGCTCGACGCCTTCGTCGCGCAGGCCCGCGAGCGCCGCGAGGCGCTGAGCGCCCAGCTCGCGATGGCCGACGAGTTCGTCGAGCTGCTCACCAGCCGCTGAGCCCGGCCGCCGAGCCCGGCCGCCCGGCCGCCTGCGCGATCGATGCGTCGCGAACGGCTCCCCTTCGCCTCCGATGACGACCTTTCGCGACGCATCGGATCCCGGGAGCGCGGGAGAGCCGCTCAGGTCGCGCTCGCGTCGGGCAGCTGCTCCGGGCAGTCGCCGCCCGGCTCGGTGGCGAGCTCGAAGTGCCAGATCTCGTTCGCGTAGATCTGGCAGAGCCCGTAGTCGGTGCCGTGCTGCGCGAGCCAGCTGTCCGCGTCCGTGTAGCCGATGTCGACCGCGCCGCCGGTGAGGTGGGCGGAGGAGGTGACGGATGCGACGCGGCGGCCGCGGTCCGACGGCGGCCGTCAGCCGCGCGGGCCGCGGGCCAGCAGGGCGTGCAGCAGCGGAAGCGCCGACGCGATCATCAGCACGGTCCCGAAGCCGCTGTCGTCCGGGCGCACGACGGCGCCCGCGATCAGCAGGCCCGCGAACAGCACGGCCGAGATCACGCGGCGGACGGTGCCCTCGAGCCGGTTCAGCCGGCGCTCGATGGTGGGGACGGTGACCGCGAGCTCGCCGTCGTCGAGGGTCGTGACGAGCTCGTCGAGCCGGCGCGGCAGGCGCCAGATCAGGCCGAGCGTGTCGACGGCCTGCTTGCCGACGTCCTGCACGACGGAGCCGCGCTCCTCGCGGATCAGCTGCTGCGCGTAGGGCTCGACCGAGTCCCACAGGTTGAAGGCCGGGTCGAGCGCGCTGCAGACGCCCGAGGTCAGCGACATCGCGCGGATGACGAGCAGGAAGTTCTCGGGGAGCTGGAACGGCAGAGCGCGCACGACGTCGCCGAACTGCACGGCGAAGTCGCGGAACTCGCGCGGATCCACCTCCCGCAGCTCGGCGAAGCCCATGCCGCCGAAGCGGGCGAAGAGCTGCGTGAGCGCCCGCTCCAGCTCGCGGGAGTCGGCCGAGGGGAGGAGGACGCCGACCGCGCGGGCCGCGTCGACGAGACCCTTGCCGTCGCGGGAGGCGGCGGCGATCAGCATCCGGCGCAGGCCCGCGCGGGTGCTCGGCGGCACCTCGCCCATCATCCCGAAGTCGATGAAGGTGAGGCGCCAGGGCAGCTCGCCCCCGGGGGTCGGCGTGACGAAGACGTTGCCGGGGTGCGGATCCGCGTGGAAGTAGCCGTTGGTGAAGAGCTGGTCGAACATCACGGCCGCGAAGACCGGAGCGACCTCCCGCGGGTCGATCCCGGCGGCCAGCAGCGCGGCGTGGTCGGTGATCTTGATCGCGGTGACGTCCTCGAGCGTGAGGACCTTGCGGGTCGAGCGCTCCCAGACCACGTCCGGGACGGCCACCCGGGCGTCGCCCGCGAAGTCGGCGGCGAAGCGGACGGAGTTGGCCGCCTCCTGCAGGTAGTCGATCTCCTCGAGACTGGTGACCGCGAACTCCTCGACGAGCGCCGGGGCGTCGACGCGGTCCGAGACGAGGCGCACGTGGCTGAGCCAGCCGCCGACGCGGCGCAGAGCCGCGAGGTCGACCTCGACTATCTGGTCGATCCCCGGCCGCTGCACCTTCATGATGGCGGCCGAGTAGCCGGTGTCCTCGGCGTCGACGGGGGAGAGCCGGGCGCGGTGGGCCTGCCCGAGAGAGGCGGCGGCGACGGGCGACTCGTCCACTCCGGCGTAGGCGCGCTCGAGCGGCAGCCCGAGCTCGGACTCGGCCAGCGCCCGGATCCGCGGGAACAGGACGGGCGGGACCTCGTCCTGCAGCCCCTCCAGCTCGCGGGTGATCTCGGGCGGCAGCACGTCCAGGCGCGACGACATGAACTGGCCGACCTTGATCATCAGGCCGCCGAGGTCGACCGCGAGCACGTGGAAGCTGCGGGCGAAGCGGCGCATCCGGCCGGGCCGGGTGCGGAGCGCGACGCGCGTGAGCCCCACCCGCGGCAGGAGCAGGTCGAAGAACCAGGTGACCGCGAGATGCCACGCGGCGAAGCGGAGGATCCGGCGGTAGCGCCGCCGGTCCTCCCGCTCTCGGTGGCCCGGGGCGGCAGGACCCGGGCTGACCGAGGCCACCCGGGTCAGTCCTGCGCGAGGATCGCGTACAGGCGGCGGCGCACGTCCTCGAGTTCGGCGATGGCCTTCCGGATCTGCTCGGGGGTGCCCGAGCGTCCGACCTGGGCCGCGGCCTGGGCGAGCTCGAGGCCCGCCTTGGGCAGGGCGCCGAAGTCGACGTGGTCGGAGTCGTTCCACGGGGTCGAGGTGCCGTGCTCGGCGACCGTCGCGCGGCCGGCGTTGGTCAGCGTGTAGGTCTTGCGGCCGTTCTGCTCGTCGGCCGTGATGAGGCCCTCGTCCGCGAGGAGCTGGAGGGTCGGGTAGACCGAGCCGGGGCTCGGCTTCCAGTCGCCTCCGCTGCGCTCCTCGATCTCGCGGATGATCTGGTAGCCGTGCATGGGCTGCTCGGCGAGGAGCGCGAGCACCGCGGTGCGCACGTCCCCGCGGCCGACCCGGGAGCCGACGCGCTTCTCCATGCGGGAGCGGGCCTGCTCCATCGCGCGCCAGATGCTCTCGATGGGCGTGCCGGTGCCGAACGCGCCGGTCGATGACGATCCGTTCATGATGACCTCCTGTTTCTCCGAACGATACTCAGCGATATGGGTGGCGACTGTGAACGACTGCCGCGTCGGCTCAGAGCTTCGCGAGCTTCGCCCGGGCGACGAGGAACAGCCCGTACATGACCAGTCCCGCGCTGACGAGGGTCAGGGCGATCGTGCCGTACGGAGGGACGTCGAGGAAGCGGATGGCCCCGTCGAGCCCGGTCGCCTGGCGGGCGTCGCCGGTCAGCGCCGCGACCACGAAGATCCCGCCGGCCAGGCCCAGAGCGAGCCCCTTCGTGATGTAGCCGGTCGCGCCGAGGATCAGCACTGCCGTCCCCGTCGGGCCCTCGGGGATGCGGACGAGCTTGCGGAAGCCGCGCCGGATCCCGATCGCGACGAAGCCGATCCCGCTGCCCAGCACGATCCCGCCGACGATCACGAGGATCACGACGCCGACCGTGCTCGTCAGCAGCTCGGTGTTGATGCGGCGGATCGTGGCCGAGGAGCTCGTCGAGCCGCCGAGCGCGAAGACGAGCGTGGTGCCCGCGAGCGTGAGCGAGGCGAAGCCTTTGCCCGACTCGACGATCCGGCGGCCCAGGCGGGCGGGGAGCCCCGGCGCGGAGGAGCGCCCGCCGAGGGAGAGCTGCCAGAGGCCGAGCGCGACCAGCCCGACCAGCGCGGCCCAGACCACCACGAGCCCGACGGGGGAGTCGGCCATGCGCCCGATCGCTCCGGACGCGTCCGCCTCCCGCGAGGTCTCGTCGCTGACCGCGACGCGCAGGGCGAGGCCGCCGATCAGGAGGTGGATCAGTCCGTTGACGGCGAAGCCCGTGCGGGCGAGGCGCCGGAAGCGCCGGGTCCGGACTCCGGCGCGCGGCGACGGCACGCTCGCAGTGGACATCGCGCAACCCTCTCATCCCCGGCGCCTCCTGACCCGCCGACGCGCGCGTGGCAACCCTCTCCCCGGCCCGGGTGCCCTTGTCGTGTGATGGAGGTGCGGTGCAGTTCGCGCCGCAGCAGGACGAGAGAAGGAACCCCATGCGTGCACGCCGACGTCGCGCGGGCGGTCGCCGAGGGCCGAGGCGGGGCGGACGTCCCGGACCGGTCCCGGGCAGGGGAGGGCGGCGACGATGACCGGAGCGACGCTCCTGGTCCGCCGCCCGTCGAGCCCGGCCTCGCGGGTGCTGGTGCTCCACGCGACGGCGGTCGAGCTGGAGCTGCTGGTGGCCGCGCTGCTCGGGCTCGCCGAGGAGACGCCGTGCCTGGACGTGCGGGTGGCGGCGAGGTCGCGGGCGGCGCTCCTGCTGGCGACCGTCGATCCGGAGGCGGTGCTGCCGCTGGCAGAGGCGCGGCGAGTCCGCGTCGGGCTCCGCCGCGAGCGCGAGGAGCTGGAGCGCGGCGGGGTCGGGTGCCGGCACGTCGTCGAGGCGCGGGCCGGCCGTCGGTAGCTCCGGAGCGGGTCCGATCGGCCGCCGGCCTCGCGACGAAGTCCTGACGGAGGTCGTCCACCGCCGATGTGCGCCGCGCCGTCCCGCCCCCGTCAGCAGCAGCCGCAGGCCTCGGAGTCCTCGCTCGTCAGCGCGGAGATCGGCGTCGTGCAGGACTCGCCGCGCCAGGCCTCCAGGCCCTCGCGGACGGCGACCGCGGCGATCACGAGGCCGGCGACGGGGTCGGCCCACGTCCATCCGAGCGTGCTGTTCAGCAGCAGGCCCACCAGGACGGCGGCGGAGAGGTACGAGCAGAGGAGCGTCTGCTTCGAGTCCGCGACGGCCGAGGCCGAGCCGAGCTCGCGGCCGGTCCGGCGCTCGAGCAGGGAGAACGCGGGCATCACCAGCAGGCTGACGGCGGCCAGCACGATGCCGACGGGGGAGTGCTGGGCCTCCGAGAATCCGAGCAGCGCCCGGACCGAGTCGACGGCGACGAACGCGGCCAGGCCGAGGAACGAGACGGCGATCACCCGCAGCGCGGTGCGCTCGCGCGCCTCCGGATCGCGGCCCGAGAACTGCCAGGCGACGGCCGCGGCGGAGAGCACCTCCACCACGGAGTCGAGGCCGAAGGCGACGAGCGCGGTGGACGAGGCGACCGTCCCGGCGGCGAGGGCCACGATCCCCTCCACCACGTTGTAGCCGATCGTCGCGCCGACGATCCAGCGGATGCGCCTCTGCAGCACGCGGCGGCGGGCGGGGAGGAGCGGAGCGCGCAGGGCGGTCATGCGCAGCGGCAGTCGTCGCCGGAGCAGCAGTCCGGATCGACGACCAGGGCCAGGCGGAGCAGGTGGTCGAGCGCCCCGGCGATCCGGGTCTCGGCCAGCCGGTACCAGGTGTACCGGCCGTCCTTCACGGCCTCGACCAGCCCGCATCCGCGCAGGCACGTGAGCTGATTCGACATCACCTGCCGCGAGACCCCGAGCGCGTCCGCGAGGTCGGAGGGGACGGCCGGAGCCTCTCGCAGCGCGAGCAGGATCCGGGACCGCGTCTCGTCGGCCAGGGCGGATCCGAGGCGCGCGAGAGCAGCAGAGTGGGTGAGGGTCGCGGTGGCGAGCACGGGAGCGACGGTACACGCGATGCTGTATCGAGCGCGAGGGCGGTGGTCTCTCCTCGAACGTGCGAGCCCCCCCTCCTGCTCCCCCCGTCGGGTGGGCGGACGGGCCGCACTGCCGCGGATCCCCGGGGCCGGCCTCCACGGCGCGCCCCGAGCGGCCCGCGCGCCGTGCCAGGATCCCCTTGATCACGGCGCCCGTCCGCCGCTCCGCCGCTCGGTCTCCTGGAAGGGCCACGGACCCGCCTTGCTCGATGCCACGACCCTCCGCGTCGCCTTCGGGGTCACCGCCCTCACCCTCTTCCTGCTGTTCGCGCTGGTCACCTACCGGTCGACGCGCTCGTCCTTCAGCTTCTGGTGGTGCACGGCGCTCGCGCTGTTCATGGGCGGCTCGCTCGCCTACCTCCGCGACGGCACGGCCGACCAGGTGTGGGCGAATCCGCTCGGCAACGGGCTCATCGTGGCCGGCGCCGCCGCGGTCTGGGCGGCGAGCCGCTCCCTCCTCGGCCGACCGACGCCGTGGTGGCTGGTGGTCGCTCCGACCGTGGTGGTGACGGGCGTGTCCAGCCTCGACTCGCCCGCCGTCAACGACTGGTCGGGAGGGCCGCTCTACCTCGCCTCGATGGCGCTCCTCATCGGCCTGTCGACCCGCGAGATCGCGCTGCTCGGCGCCGGACGCTCGCGCACGCGCTGGCCGCTGCTGCTCAGCTCCGGCGCCCTCTCCCTCTACTACGCGCTCCGGTTCGCCGTGTTCCTGGCCGCGGGGCTGCGCAGCGAGCTGTTCGCGACCTGGTTCGGGACCCCGACCACCACGCTGATCACGCTGGTGCTGCTGGTCGTGGTGTCGTTCAGCATGGCGTCGCTCAGCGGCGAGCAGGTCGCGCAGATGCTCACCGCCGGCGCCGCCCGCTCGCGGCAGGAGCTCGCCGACGGCGAGAGGGTGCAGCGGCGGCTCGAGCCCCGCTCGGTCCCGGACCTCCCGGGCTACGACGTCGCCGGCGCCTGCGTGCCGAGCGGGACGGTGAGCGGCGACTTCTTCGACTGGCGCTGCACGCCCGACGGGCTCGCCGTCACCGTCGCCGACGTGATGGGCAAGGGGGTCGGCGCCGCGATGATCGCGGCCACGGTCCGCGCCGCCCTGCGCGTCACTCCTCCCGCTCTCGGCCCCGCGGCGACGATGGCGCTCATCGACCGGGTCGTCGAGCCGGACCTGTCGGCGAACGACGCGTTCGTCACGCTCCTCCACCTGCGGCTCGGCGCCTCGACCGGCGACATCGCGCTCGTCGACGCCGGGCACGGACTCGGGATCGTCTGCCGCGCCGACGGCTCGCGCGAGCGCATCCCCTCCGCCCATCTGCCGCTCGGCCTCCTCGGCACGCAGGAGTGGGAGCCGACCGGCCTCCGGCTCCACCCCGGCGACCTGCTGCTGATCTGCAGCGACGGCGTGCTGGACCTCTTCGACGGCTCCCTCGCCGCCCTCGACCGGGTGGCCGACGCGGCCGTCGCCGCCCCTGCGACCGCCGCCGCCGCGGTCACCGGCGTCACCCGCGTGGCGGCCGAGGGGCTGCTGGCGGACGACGTTACCGTGGTCGCGATCCGGCGGACCTCGGGGAGCTGACCCGGCCTCAGCCCCGCCCCGCCTGCAGCCGGAGCCCGGCCAGCAGCAGGTCGAGGCCGGAGCGGAACACGTCGAGGTCGTCGTGCGTCGCCATGACGTCGGCCGCGTGGTGGCCGAAGGGGAACTCCTCCGGATCGAGGGCGCGCCAGCGGTCGGCCAGGTGCTCGAGGAACTCGCCCCTCTCCATCCCGCTCTCGAGGAACTCGCGGGGCGGCGGCTGCGCCAGGTCGGCCGCGACTCCGACGACGTAGCTGACGATGGACGACACGGCGTGGAACCGCTGCCGGGGCGTCAGGTCGAGAGCCATGAGCTGCTGCCCGAGGCGCTCGTACATCGCCATCGAGTTGGGCTGCACCCCGGTCGTGCGGAGCATGTAGAGGCCGAACCAGGGTCGGCGGACGCACTCGTCGAAGAGGGCCAGTGCGACGGCGCGGACGTTGTCGATCGGGTCCGGCCCGTGGGTGAGCGGCTCGCTGTCTGCGAGGACCCGACCCATGACCTCGTCGGTCGCCCGCTCCAGCAGCTCGTCGCGGCTGCCGACGTACCAGTAGATGCTCGCCACGCCGCCGCCGAGTCGGGCCGCGAGCGCGCGGAACGTGAGGGCCGACTCCCCGGACTCGTCGAGGATCGCGATCGCCTCGGCCAGCACGGTGTCGAGCGAGTGCGACGCTCGGCGGCGGCCCCGGGCGGGGGAGGGCGCGGCAGCGGTCTCCGTCGGGCGATCTGCAGGCATGGCTTGCATCTTACCGAACAGCGTTCCATACTATCGAACGCCGTACGAGAGTCGAACGGCGTTCGATGGGAAGGCGCCTCGATGTCCGCTCCGACGACCACCTCCGCCGAGTCCCGCGCTCACACCTCCCTCCGCTCCGCGGCACTCCCGCTCGCCGCTCTCTGCCTCGCGTTCTTCGTCGAGATGGTCGACAACACGCTGCTCTCGATCGCCCTCCCGACGATCGGACGCTCACTCGACGGGTCGACCGCCGGACTGCAGTGGGTGACCGGTGCCTACTCCCTGACCTTCGGCGGGCTGCTGCTGACAGCCGGGTCCGCCGCCGACCGGTTCGGCCGCCGCCGCGTGCTCCTCACCGGCCTCGCCGCGTTCGGGCTGATCAGCCTCGCCGTCGTCCTCGTCACCGACATCGGCCAGCTGATCGCCCTCCGCGCGGCGCTCGGCTGCGCCGCGGCCGCCATGGCGCCCGTCACGATGTCGCTGGTGTTCCGGCTCTTCGACGACGAGAGGCTCCGCATGCGGTCGATCACGATCGTGATGATCGTCGGGATGTCCGGCATGGTCCTCGGCCCCCTCCTCGGCGGCTCGATCCTCAGCACCGTCAGCTGGCAGTGGCTGCTCGTCGTCAACGCCCCGATCGCGCTGCTGGGCTGGATCGGCGTGCGCCTCGGAGTCCCCGCGGACCAGCGCGCCGACCTCACCTCCGGTCGGCTCGACCTGCCGGGGACCGCCCTCACCGTCGCCGCGGTGGGGCTCGGCTGCTACACGCTCACCAGCGGAGTCGAGAACGGCTGGCTGTCGCTCCTCACGATCGCCTGCGCCGCGGGCACCGTCGCCGCCGTCGCGGGATTCGTCGTCCGCGAGCGCCGCGCCGTCTCGCCCATGATCGACCTCGCGGTCTTCCGCGCCGGCCCCGCGCGGGGAGCGGCGCTCACGCAGCTCGGCGCCTCGGTCGCCTTCGCGAGCGTCCTGTTCGGCCTGATCCTGCACTTCCAGTACGCCTACGGCTGGAGCCCGGTGCGCGCCGGCCTCGCGAACCTGCCCGTCATCGTCACGATGCTCGCCGCCACTCCGGTCACCGAGCGCCTCGCCGCGAAGCTGGGGCACCGCGCGGCCTGCCTGATCGGCACCGGGCTCCTGGTCGGCGCGCTGCTCGGGATGTCCTGGGCGGTGGACCGGGGCTACCTCGCGATCGCCGTGATGATGGTCGTGATGACGGTGGGCCTGCGGACGATCATGACCATCTGCGCCGTCGCCCTCGTCGAGGCGATGCCCGCGAACCGCACGTCGATCGGTGCGGCGCTCAACGACACGGCCCAGGAGATCGGCACCAGCATCGGCACGGCCGTCGTCGGCACGCTGATCGCCGCACTGGTGGCGACCACCCTCCCGGCGGGCGCGTGGAGCGCGGACCTCGTCCGGAGCTTCTTCGCGGGTGAGCGGGTCGCCTTCCTGGTCGTGGCGGTCCTCGTCGGCGTGATCGCGACGATCGGCTCGCTGTCCCTCAGCGACTCCCGCTCCACCGAGGAGCCGGCGGCGGCCTAGTCCGTCGGGTCGCGCCGGGCGTCCTCGAGGTCGGCGATGTCCGTGTACTCGAGGAAGTCCAGCGGCGGGATGTCCGTCATCTCCTCGCTCCACGAGGGACGGGCCGGCTGCATGCGGCGCGTCTCGAGCTCGATGTGGGCGATGACCTCCGCGTCGTCCGGCTCCTCCACCTCGCTGCTGTCGATCGGCAGCGACCAGAGCTGGCTCGCCGGCCCGATCAGCAGGTGGGCGTAGGCGCGGCCGCCGCCCTCGGTCAGGACAGGCACCGAGACGACGTCCGACTTGTTGACGTCCGCGAGGGCCCGGGCGTATCGGAGGACCGCCTTGCAGGTCAGGTCGCCGACGAGGAGGTGGCCGCTGGAGTAGTGCAGTTTCCGCATGCGTCCAGCCTCCGCGCGCCGCCCGCGGGGCCTCAAGAGGGTTGCCCTGGGAAGGCGGTGCCCCTAATGGGCCGGGAGGTCCCGCCCGATCGGGATCACCGCTCGGGGCGCCCGGCGCTCTCGCGGAGCTCGCGGCCGTCGGCGACGTCCTCGGCGTGCTTCTCCGCCTTCTTCTCGCTCTGCCGGGTGTCGCGGGGCGGCAGCTGGATGTGCTCCTCGGCTTCGATGCCCGCCTGCAGCTGGCGGCCGCGCTCGAGCTCGGCGTCGAACTCGGCCCCGAAGAGCAGGGCGAGGTTCGTGATCCAGAGCCAGAGGAGGAAGACGATCACGCCGCCGAGCGCGCCGTAGGTCTTGTTGTAGTTGCTGAAGTTGGCGACGTAGAACGCGAAGCCGGCCGAGGCCAGCGCCCAGACGACGAGGGCGAGGATCGAGCCCATGCTGGTCCAGCGGAACTTCGGCTGCCGCACGTTCGGCGACCAGTGGTAGAGGACCGCGACGATGACGACCATGATCGCGATCAGCACCGGCCACTTGGCGATGCTCCACACGGTCAGGGCGACCTCGCCGAGGCCGACGGCGTCGCCGATGGTCTGCGCGACGGGTCCGCTGAGCACGAGGATCAGCCCGGCGATCACGAGCAGGAGGACCGTCACGAGGGTGACGGCGAGCATCGTGGGGCGCAGCTTCCAGATCGGGCGGCCCTCGTCGATCTCGTAGACGCGGTTCATCCCGCGCCCGAAGGCGCCGACGTAGCCGGAGGCGGACCAGAGGGCGCCGAGGACACCGGTGACGAAGGCCAGTCCGGCGGCGGGGGCCGAGGTGAGCTCCTGCAGGGGGCCGCGGACCGTGTCGAGGACGTCGGCGGAGACGAAACCGCCGAGCAGGTCGAGGACCGTCGAGGTCGTCGTCTCGGCCTGGCCGAAGAGGCCGAGGATCGAGACGATCGCGAGCAGCCCGGGGAACAGCGCGAGGACGGCGTAGTAGGTGAGGCCGGCCGCGATGTCGGTGCACTGGTCGGCGCCGAACTCGCGGAGCGTCTTCTTGAGGACGTAGCCCCAGGAGCGCTTGGTGACCTCGGTCGGTCCGTCGGGCTTGCGGGAGTCGTCGGGGTCGGGCGCGGTGCGGTCGCGCTCGGTGCTGGTCTGGGCCACGGTCGTCCTCCATCTCGAGCGTCTGCGGATCGTCGGGGACGGAAGGACCGCCTGCGATCGCTCCGAGCCCCGACGACGCCGTGCTCGCCACCGACCGTAGGAGCGCCGGACGCTCAGGGCAGGACGGTTGACAGCCGCCCGTCGAGTCCGGTGGGGGAGGTGTCCCGCGGTGGCGCCCGCGCTCAGAGCTGCGCGAGCAGCCTCTCGCACGCCTGCTCGCAGCGGCGGCAGGCCTCGGCGCAGATCCGGCAGTGCTCGTGCATTTCGGCGTGCTGCTCGCAGTCGTCGGCGCAGGCGCGGCAGGCCAGGAGGCAGGCCTCGACGAGGGCGCGGACGGCCGCGGATCCGACGACGCCGCGGCGCGAGAGCACGGCGCCGGTCGCGGCGCACACGTCGGCGCAGGCGAGGTCGGTGCGGATGCAGTGGACCAGCTCGGCGACCGACTCCTCGCCGAGGCACGCGTCGGCGCAGGCGGTGCAGGTGAGCGCGCAGGCGCCGCACGCGTCGATGCACTCGGCCAGGACCTCCGGATCGACGCCGCGCAGCTCCTCGGGGTGGCTCCGGATCATGTCGCTCGTGCTGCTCATGGCGCGTCCTCTCGTCGTGACCCCGGCGGGTCGATCGGTCCGGGCGACGCTACGGGCCCGCCCGCCGCCGGGCGAGGGCCTGGCCAGGCACCGCGGCCGGTGATAGCCGGGCCGTCAGCCCCTCACGACGAAGGCGTCGTGGATCAGGTTGCCCCCGGTCGCCGCCGGATTCCGTGTGCTGCCGCGGGTGATCGTGACGGTGTGGGTGCCGGCGGGCAGGGTCCCGCTGGTCCAGACGGTCTGGGCGGAGCGGGTGGTGGCGCTGTAGCGGTCGACCGAGGCCACGAGGACGCCGTCGAGGCGGACCTCGTCGATCCCGGACGTGCTGGACCGGCGGCTCACCCACGAGACTCCGGTGCCGGTGAAGCGGAGGGTGGCGGAGGCGCCCCCTGTCGACGAGAAGGAGACGCCTCCGCCGCTGTCCGCGGAGGAGGAGGTCGTGGACCAGGTGCCCGTGACGGCGACGGCCGGCGAGCCGTTCTGGTGGGTGCCGGCCCCGACGGCGGCGAGCGGAGTCGCGGTGGCGGTCGGCGTCGAGGTCGGCGCGGCGGTGGCGGTCGGCGTGGGCGTGGCCGTCGGCACCGGAGTGGCGGCCCTCTTCGCGAGCACGATGGACGCCGTCGCTCCCTTCAGCCCGCTCGGCCGGAACGTGATCGTCGTCGCGGTGCTCGTCCTGCTCGTCACGCTCAGGGCGGCGCTCGAGGACACCGTGCCCGCGGTCGGCCGCGCGAGCGTCACGGTGAGCGCGCTCGTCGAGACCTGCGTCGGGTCGACGGTCGAGACGGTCACCGTGTCCGCGTCCTCCCGGATCGAGACCAGTCCGGCGCCGGTGATGCTCGCGACCCGGGTGCCTCCGACGAGGACGGGGCTCGTGGTCCCGGCCTTCCACGACACGGCGCTCACGGTGCCGGTCGAGCGGTCGCGGGCGGCGCTCAGCTGGGGTGTGTTGCTGAGCACGGTCACGTCCGGGTCCGCCGCGTACGCGGCGGTCGCCGCCTCGGAGGCGCCGGGGAGGACCGTGTACGCGTAGGAGGCGCCGGTCGGGTTCGTGCCGTGGCTCGTCGTGAGGGAGTAGTAGTGGCCGGTCACCGGCGCCGTCGGACCGGCGGCGCTCACGGCGCTCCAGGCTCCGGTGCGGGTCCGTCCCTGCGCGGTCAGGGCGATCGGCGACGGGAAGACGTAGCCCACCGACTCCGCGGAGCCGGTGATCGAGGCCCAGCGGGCGGTGCTCGTGGCGGTCGCCTCCGCACCGCGGAGGACGCCGTCGACGCGGAGCCTCGCATCGGGAGCGACGTCGCGGCGGTCGTCGATCACCGTCTCCGCGCGCCGGCGCGCCCCGTCCCAGCCGGTCCCGGACATGTCGGTCGCCGTGATCCCGGAGCCGAGCGCGAGGATCTCGTCGTCGAAGGTGAACCAGGCCTTCTTCGCGACCAGGCTCACCGACGCCGCGTCGAAGTCGAGCGCCGCGATCCCCGTCCGCCGCGACGGGCTCTCGAGGCTCCCGGTGAAGGTCGTCGTCGGGCGGGACGACGCGCCCTCGCCCGCGCTCCGGACGATCGTGTCCTCGGTGGTGCCGGGCATCCGGTACGGGTTCGCCGTGGCCCAGTAGCCGTCGTCGTACTGGCGCCCGCTGCCCAGGTGGAGCGAGGTCGCGCCGTCGCCGGTGTACCAGCCGCTGCGGTTCTCGCCGTTGAGCGACTCGTAGCGCGCGATCCGCGTGCTCGACAGGCCGACGGCGAAGCCCGAGGTCGCCGTGGTCCGCGTGAAGCGGTCCATCCCGGCGAAGGCCCGGACGCCCGAGCCGATCGGGGTCGCGATCAGGCCCGTGTCGGCGAGGACGAGCCGCGCGCGCACGACGTCGCTGACGGATCCGGCCGTCTCGATGCTCACGGGGCTGCCGGAGTTGCAGGCCAGCCAGCTCTTCGCCAGCGCGTTCGTCCGTGTCCTGGCCGAGGGAGGGGCGCTGTCGGCGAGGCGCAGCACCGCCGCCTGCAGCTGGACGCCGACGTCGCCGTCCTCCGACTCCGCCCGCGCCGTCTCGCGGCCGCGGACCGTCGACATCACGGCGCCGCACCAGGTGACGGGGGCGAAGGAGGAGGCGAGCCGGTCGTACACGCCGAGCCCCTCCGGGCTCGTGATCTCCCAGCGGGAGCCGTCGAGCAGCGCGTAGAGGTCGTCGAGGGTGTCGAGCATCGAGAGCCCGTACCCGCCGCTGTAGGCGAAGACGCTGTGCTGCACGAAGGAGCCGTCGGCGTGGAAGCCGTCGCCGGACGCCACCGTCCGCAGCGCCGGGTCGATGCCGGCGGCCGCCTCCGCGATCTTCGCCGGCTGCTTCAGCAGCACCGCCCGCCCGGCGATGACCGCCGCCGTCCAGACGCGGTTGGCGCCGGTCCGGGTGACGGTGTCGGCGAAGCGCGTCGAGGCCGACAGGTAGGCCTGCACCTGCGCCGCCGAGAGGTCGGGGTAGAGGAGGGCGGTGATGCTGTTCAGCTCGAGCGGGATGCCGATCTGCTGCTCCCACCAGCGGGAGGTGCCGGTGGTGGAGCGGTTGTAGCGGTTCGCCGAGAGCCAGTCGGCGGTCGTGACGACGTCGCGGAGGAGCGCCGGGTCGCCGCTGAGGGCGGTGCCGGGGGTCTTCAGCGCGGTCGCGAGGACGGTGACCCGCTTGTAGGCGGCCCACACCTCCACCGCCGAGGTGCCCGTGACCAGGTCGGGCCAGGGCTCGCCGCCGTCGGTCTCGAGCGTCGACCAGTAGCCCTCGGCCTCGGCGACGAGGCGGCCCTTCGCCGCGGCGAGGCCGCCGACGCTCCCGCTTCCCGGGATCGTGCCCGTCAGATCGGCGACGAGGGCGAGGCGCATCGCGTCGTACTCGTCGCCCGCCGAGTCGACGGCGGACGCTGTCGGCGCGGCGGCGAGCGGGAGGATCAGGGCGGTCACGAGCAGGAGCGCCGCAGCGAGCGGGCTCCCGCGCCGGGGCGCGTCGGATCGAGAGGGTCGGTTCGTCTCCGCGCGCGATCGGCGGAGGGGACGCGGCTGGGTGGGCACGGGCGCTCCTGAGGCGACGCCCACGAGCCTGCGGGCTTCGGGTGCTCGCGGGTCGCCGGGGGAGCGTCGGGTGAAGAGTAGGGGTCCGCTCCGTCCGGCGGCAAGAGGCGGAGGCGAGGACGGCCGGGATCGGCCACCGCCGACGCTCCCGACCGCGCGATCTGCGACAGCCGTACCCCGTGAGGGGTACAGAGGCGCCTAAGGTCCCCCACCCGTCAAGCGGGGCGATACGGTCGGAGGTGCGTGTGCGCTCCGGGGAGTCCCGGCGCGGCGCGCAGGGGGAAGGGGGCACGGATGATCGAGGCCGAGCAGGATCCGCGGCTGGTGGCGCTCGAGGCGCTCGAGATGATGGGGTCGGCTCCGGAGGAGCGCTTCGACCGGATCACACGGATGGCCGAGGAGCTGTTCCGCGTGCCCGTGGCCGAGATCCACTTCCTCGACGACACCACGCTGTTCACGAAGTCCCCGCAGCGTCCGGACGCCGTGCTCGCCTACCCGCGCGCCGGCACCTTCTGCGACGCGACGCTCGAGAAGCGCACCACCTTCGTCGTGCCGGACCTCGGCGCCGACGAGGCGTGGGCCGGGCACGAGCACGTCGCGGGGTACCCGCACGTCCGCTTCTACGCCGGGCGGCCGCTGTCGGTCGAGGGCGACCTGCAGCTGGGCACCCTCTGCCTCATCGACTTCGTGCCCCGGAGCCTCACCCCGGACGAGCGGCAGCTGCTCGAGGAGTTCGGCGAGTGGGTCGAGCGGGAGCTGCGCGACACGGCGGAGCGCGACCGCGCCGCCGACATGCAGACGCAGATGGCTCCCTCCTCCCTCCACCACCCCGCCGGCTACGAGCTCTCGGGGCTCTCGCTGCCGCGGTGGACGATCACCGGCGACTTCTACAGCTGGCGCGGCGACGACGAGACGGTCGACCTGACCCTCGTGGACGTGATGGGCAAGGGGACGGCGGCGGCGATCGTGGCCGCGTCGATCCGCTCCGCGTTCCGGGCGCGCCTGGGCGGCGACCCCGACGCGGTCGTCAGCGCGGTGAGCGCCCAGCTGCACGACGACTTCACGGCCACCGAGACCTTCGCGACCCTCTTCCACGGGCGCCTCGACACCGCGTCCGGCCGGATCGACTTCGTCGACGCGGGCCACGGGCTCACCGTCCTCCTCCGCGCCGACGGCTCGTTCCAGCGGCTCGCGGCACTGGGCCTCCCGCTGGGCATCGCGGAGGACGGCGGCTGGATCACCCAGACCGTGGAGCTCGCGGTCGGCGACTCGC
This sequence comes from Rathayibacter sp. AY1H3, assembly GCF_002932015.1. Taxonomy (NCBI): domain Bacteria; kingdom Bacillati; phylum Actinomycetota; class Actinomycetes; order Micrococcales; family Microbacteriaceae; genus Rathayibacter; species Rathayibacter sp. AY1H3. The sequence goes on along the minus strand of NZ_PSUU01000029.1, from coordinate 2,451 downwards.
TCCTGGCCTTCACCGACGGCGTCCTCGACCTCTACGACGGGACCCTGCAGTCCCTGGCGCGCGCGGTCGACCTCGCCCGCGACTCCGCCGACACCGCCGAGTTCCTGCAGGCGCTGAGGGCGCTCGCCGCCTCCGGCTCCGCGTCCGACGACATCACCGCCCTCGTGCTGACCCGCACGGGCGCCGACCGCTCCGCCGAGAAGGACCCCGCATGACGTTCACGACCGAGACGATCGCCCCCGACATCGCCGTGCTGCGGGGGGAGGGGCGGCTCAACGCGGCCTCGGCTCCGGAGCTGCGCTCGGCCGTCCGCCGGGCGATCGACGAGGGCAGCCCCCGCATCGTCGTCGAGCTCAGCGCGGTGACGTTCATGGACTCCTCCGGCCTCGGCGCCCTGGTCGGCGCTCTCAAGACCGCGCGGCAGGCGGGCGGCGACCTGCGGATCGCGGCGCCCAGCGAGCAGGTCGTGATGGTGCTGCAGCTGTCCAATCTGGACCGGGTGCTCACCCTCTTCGACACGGCCGGCGACGCGTACCGTGACTGAGCGCAGCGTCGGGTTCCGCACGCCCCCGGACGACACCGAGGTCGTCCACGAGATGCTCGCCGGGCTCTGGGGCGAGCGGCCGGACCTGCCGGCCCGCGACCGCATGGCCGTCGAGACGGCGCTGGTCGAGCTGGTCGACAACGTCATCCAGCACGCGACGTCGACGACGACGATCGTCTGCCGCCTCGTCGTGCGCGTCGAGGGAGACGCGATCCACGCGGAGCTGGTCGACACGGCCGATCCGCCGGACATCGGCACGGGGCCGCGGGAGATGCCGGACGTCTTCGCGGAGTCGGGCCGCGGGCTCGCTCTCATCCAGGCTCTGACGACCACGTTCGAGCACGAGCGCTCGGAGGGGCGCAACGTCTGGACCCTGACCCGGGCGCTGGACTCCTAGCGACTGGCGCGGATCAGCGGATCGTGTGCGCGGTGATGACCGCGGCGGCACGCGCCAGGTCGTCCGCCATGCCGTTCAGCCCGGGGGAGGCCTTCAGCACCTCCGCGCTGACCTCGTCGTAGCGCTCGTCCACCTGCGCGAGCAGCTGCTCCCCGGAGGCGGTGAGGCGCAGGAGGACGCTGCGGCGGTCCTGCGGGTTGGCGAGCCGGTCGACGTGGCCGGCGGTCGCCAGCCGGTCGAGGAGCGCGGTCACGGCGCCCGTCGAGAGGGAGAGCTCGAGGCCCAGCCACTTCGGCGTGAGGTCGGGCGACTCGCCGAGGACCTCGAGCGCGGTGAGCTCCGAGATGCCCACGCCCACGCCCGCGGCGATGCTCGCGCGGAGGTGCCGCTGCGCGTTCTCGAGCAGGCGGAGCGACTGCCGCAGCTGCACGGCGGGCGCGTCCTGGTCGACGTCGCGCGGGGTCGGTCTCTCGGTGGTCATTCGTCCTTCTCGGGGTAGGGCTGGGGTCATCGTACGGGTCGCCCTCGGGGGTCCCGGCCTGTCACCCGGACAGGGGGTGAAAGAACGATTGCAATGTATCTTGGTCGTCAAGTAACTTAGCGGTCAATCGAGTTCGGCGGACCACCAGCCGGACCCTCCCCCTTCAGCATCAGCCCGCCCCACCCGATCAGGAGTCCTGCCATGTCGACCCACACCGCCAAGTCCAAGCGCGTCCGCTTCGCTCCCCTCGCCATCGCGACGAGCATCGCCGCCGCCGCTCTCCTCTCCGTCTCAATGTCCGGCACCCTGTCCGGCTTCGTCGCGAGCATCTCCAACACCGGCAACACCGCCGCCTCCGGCTCGCTCGTCATGGAGGAGAAGTCGACCGGCGCCAGCCCCATCACCTGCCTCAGCACCGACGGCGGCTCGATCAGCACCAACACCGCGACCTGCGCGACCATCAACAAGTTCGGCGGATCGACCACGATGGTCCCCGGCCAGACCGTCACCACCGCGATCACGCTGAAGAACACCGGCACCGTCGCCGCCAACACCTTCACGCTGACCCCCGGCGCCACCTGCTCGCAGAGCAACAACGTCGCGGCCGGCGCCTCCGGCTCCGCCACCGACTTCTGCGGCAAGCTCAACGTCGTGATCACCTCCGGCGGGACCACCGTCTTCACGGGCACCGCCGCGACCCTCGCCGGCTCCGCCGTCAAGACCCTCAACACCGCCCCGGTCACCCCCGGCACCTCCACCCCCTTCTCCATCGCCGTGACCCTCGACTCGTCGGCCACCAACGCCTACCAGGGCCTGTCCGCCTCGCTCCCGCTCACCTGGACCTTCGCGAGCTGATCGCCTCTCCACCCGGCCCGGAGCGCCCCCGCGCGACGGGCCGGGGGAGGAGCGTCCCGCAGCGCTCCTCCTGCACCGCCCCCGAGAACCCTCCTCTACCCCGACCTCTCGGCGGCGCAGGTGCAGGCCTACCTGTCGGCCTCGACGCGCTTCGCCGACACCGTCACCCGGACC
>NZ_PSUU01000028.1:0-51575 GCF_002932015.1 Rathayibacter sp. AY1H3 | reverse complement strand
GCCGTCGAAGGCCCGCGACAGCGGTCCTCGCGGCCCCCGTCACGAAATGAGCCCCGGATGTCACTGCCCTTCGCCGATCGCCTCCCGCTCTCGCGACAGGCGGCCGACCGCGACGGCGTCGGACGCTCACGGCCCGCGCTCTTCGACGAGCTGCTCGCCGATCCCGCCACCCGCGTGCTCGTCCTGCACCACGACCGGACCCTGGTCGAGGCCGACCGCCTCGTCCTGCGCCGCCCCGAGGACGTGACCGCCGGAACCCTCCGGATCTACCTCGGCCGCACGCTCGCCGAGGCCCCCGGCGAGCCGGTCGGAACCCCCGTCATCGCGACCGTCCTCACCGACGCGGCCGCCGCCGAGCTCGAGCCCGACGAGGAGCGGTGGAGCGGCCTGCGCCCGATCGCCGAGCGCCTGAGCGACCGCGACGCGGGCCTGTTCACCGAGGCTCTCGCCATCGCGAACTGGCACGCCTCGCACGGCTACTCGCCCCGCAACGGCGACCCGACCGTCGTCGAGCAGGGCGGCTGGGTCCGCCGCTCGCCCACCGACGGCAGCCAGGTCTTCCCGCGCACGGATCCGGCGATCATCGTCTGCGTCCTCGACGCGGACGACCGCCTCCTCCTCGGCTCGAACGCGATGTGGGGCACCGGCCGCTTCTCCCTGCTCGCCGGCTTCGTCGAGCCGGGCGAGTCGCTCGAGGCCGCCGTGATCCGCGAGATCGGCGAGGAGTCGGGCATGCGCGTCGTCGACCCGCAGTACCTCGGCTCGCAGCCCTGGCCCTTCCCCGCCTCCCTCATGGTCGGCTTCACCGCCCGCCTCGCCGAGGACCAGTCCCCGGAGGATCTGCTCCCGGACGGCGAGGAGATCGTCGAGCTGCGCTGGTTCACCCGGCAGCAGCTGCACGACTCGCTCGAGTCCGTGCTGCTGCCCGGCCGCTCGTCCATCGCCCGCGCGATGATCGAGGACTGGTACGGAGGCGAGCTGGAGAACGGCCCGATCGCGTGACCCTGCTCGACGGTCTCGACGAGGGGCAGCGCGAGGCGGCGGAGGCGCTGCTGGGGCCGGTCTGCGTCCTCGCGGGAGCGGGCACCGGCAAGACCCGGACGATCACGCACCGCATCGCGCACGGAGTGGCGACCGGCGTCTACACGCCCGGTCGCGTCATGGCACTGACCTTCACCAGCCGCGCCGCGGCCGAGCTGCGCTCGCGCCTGCGGGTGCTCGGCGCCGGGGGCGTCCAGGCCCGCACGTTCCACGCAGCGGCTCTCTCGCAGCTCGGCTACTTCTGGCCGCAGCTGGTGGGGGGCACGATGCCCCAGCTGCTCGACGGCAAGGCCCGCCTGCTCGGGCACGCGGCCGAGCGGCTCCGCCTGAAGCTCGACACGGCGACGCTTCGCGACCTCTCGGCCGAGATCGAGTGGCGGAAGGTGTCCGCCCTCTCGCTCGAGCAGTACGCCGTCGCCGCCCGCACGCGCCCCCTGCCCGGACGGCTCACCCTGGAGCAGACGGTCGCGCTCGTGGACGAGTACGAGGGGCTGAAGGACCAGCGCCGCCAGATCGACTTCGAGGACGTCCTGCTCGTGACCGCCGGGATGCTCGAGTCCGAGCCCGCGATGGCGATGCAGGTGCGCGAGCAGTACCGCTTCTTCGTCGTCGACGAGTACCAGGACGTCTCGCCGCTGCAGCAGCGGCTCCTGGAGCTCTGGCTCGGCGACCGGAGCGACCTCTGCGTCGTCGGCGACGCCAGCCAGACCATCTACTCCTTCGCGGGTGCGCGGGCCGACTATCTCCTCGACTTCCCGTCCCGCTGGCCGGCCGCCACCGTGGTGCGCCTGGAGGAGAACTACCGCTCGGCCGTGCCGATCGTGCAGACCGCGAACCGCCTCATGCGGGGCAGGCCCGGCGCCCTCTCGCTCCACGCCGTCGCCGCCGCCGAGGCGCCGGAGCCCGCGATCGACGCCTACCCGGACGACATCGCGGAGGCGCGCGGGATCGCGGCGCGGGTCGCGGCCGACATCGAGGCGGGGGTGCGCCCCTCCGACATCGCGGTCCTCTTCCGCACCAACAGCCAGTCGGCGGTCATCGAGCACGCCCTGCACGAGCGTGGAGTGAGCGCGCACATGCGCGGCGGCAAGCGCTTCTTCGACCTGCCCGAGGTGAAGCAGGCCGTGATGCAGCTGCGCGCGGCGTCCGTGTCGATCAGCGGCGAGCCGCTGTTCAAGTCGGTGAGCGACGTCCTCCGCTCGCTCGGCTGGAGCGCCGAGCCCCCGTCGGCGCCCGGTGCGGTGCGCGACCGGTGGGAGTCGCTGGACACGCTGGCCCGCCTCGTCGACGAGGCCCCTGCCGGATGGACCTTCCGCCAGTTCACCGACGACCTGATCGCACGCCAGCAGGTGCACCACGAGCCGGACCGCGGCGCGGTCACCCTCGCCACGCTGCACTCGGCGAAGGGCCTCGAGTGGGAGTCGGTGCACCTGATGGGGCTCGCCGAGGGCCTGCTGCCGATCTCGTACGCCGCCGGCCTCGAGGCGATCGACGAGGAGCGGCGCCTCCTCTACGTCGGCATCACCCGGGCCCGCCGGCGCCTGCGCCTCTCGTGGGCGCGCTCGACGGTCGGCCGCGTCACGCGGAGGGAGCCGTCGCGCTTCCTCGAAGAGCTCGGCACGCGCACTCGGGGTGCGGCTCCCGCTCCCGCACGGTGAACGCTCCGGAGGCGTCGCTGTAGACCCGCTCGGCCGCGCGGAGCCCTCGCCAGCCGGCGAGGAGCCGCCGCAGCACGGCGTCGGCGGCCGCCACGGCGATCGCCGCGCTCGCGAGCGGCGTGCGGGTGGGGGCTGAGCGGCCGAGCACCTGGATCACGAGGCGCGCGCGATCCGGGTCGAGGTCCATCCGGTCCCGCTCGGCGCAGTGCAGGCACGGTCCGGACCCCGGCTCCACCAGGGGTCCGACGCGCACCGATTCGTCGCCGAACACCACCGCTAGGTGCGGCACATCGGCCGCGAGCCAGTGCGCGGCGCGGGCGGGGGCGACCGCGAAGTCGGCGATCAGCACGGCGAGGTCCGGCGTCCCGTCGTCGGTGAGCAACGAGCAGCCCTCGCTCCGGAGCAGCGTGCGCAGTGCGTCCGGTGCCGCGCCCGTCCCCTCGACGACGACCCGCGGTGCCGGGGGAGGGCCGGGCTCGACGCTGCGCAGCAGGACCGGCCGGAGCGCCTCGAGCACCTCGTCGACACGCGCCTCGCTCGCTCCGGCGCGCGCCGCGATCAGGCGGACGGTGCCGGCGCTGGTGCCCACGCGGAGGGCGTCGAGCAGCAGCTCCTCCGGGTAGCCGACGCCGTCCAGGACCGCGTGCGGCCGGTCGAGGCCGAGCTGCACCGCGGTCGCTGAGCGCCAGAGCAGGGGGAGTCGGGGATCGAGCCGGAGCACCATCCGGCGATCATGGCCGAGACCGGCCCGGCGCCGCGCGAGTTGTCCACAGGCGGGCGCCGGACGGGGGTCAGACGGGGCGGTCGCCCGTGGGGGAGGAGCCGCGGTCGTCGTCGTCCGGCGAGCCGTCGTCGTCGGTCGTGTCCGGGGCGTCTCCGGAGGCGCCGTCGCCCTCGCGCGGCATCGTGCCGTTCAGCAGGTCCTCCAGCGCGCGGTCCATCTCGTCGGGCTCCGGGGTCTCGCCGCGGGCCTCGGCCGTGAGCCGGGCGACGAGCGCGCTCGGGTCGTCCAGGTCCTCCGAGCCGGGGAGCAGGTCGGGGTGCGACCAGAGGGAGTCGCGGGCCTCGGGCCCGACGGCGTCGGTCACGGCCTGCCACATCGCGGCGGCCTCGCGGAGGCGGCGCGGGCGCAGCTCCAGGCCGACGAGGGTGGCGAAGGCGGATTCGGCCGGCCCGCCGGAGGCGCGGCGGCGGCGGACCGTCTCGGCGATCGCCCCGGCGCTGGGCAGGCGAGTGGTCGCCGCCGCGGTGACGACGTCGACCCACCCCTCGATGAGGGCGAGGACGGTCTCGAGGCGGCCGTGCGCGGCGAGCTGCTCCTCCGTCTTCGGCGGGATGAGCGCGCCGGAGGTCATCGCGTCGCGGAGCTCCTCGGGGTTCGACGGGTCGAAGCCCTCGGCCAGCTCCTCGAGGCGGGTGGTGTCGATGCTGATCCCGCGCGCGAAGTCGGTGATCTGCGAGATGAGGGCGAGACGGAGCCACTTGCCGTGCCGGAAGAGGCGGGCGTGCGCGAGCTCGCGGACCGCCAGGTACAGCTGCACCTGGTCCAGCGGGATGTCGAGACCCTCGCCGAACGCGGCGACGTTCTGCGGCAGGATCGCCGCGTCGTTCTCCTCCAGCAGCGGGATGCCGATGTCGCCGCCCGAGACGACCTCGGCGGCGAGCTGCCCGACGACCTGGCCCAGCTGCAGGGCGAACAGGGTGCCGCCGATCCCGCGCATCATGCCCTCGGCACCGGCGATCATCGCCTGCATCTCCTCCGGGGCCTGCTCGCGGAGCACGCGGGTCAGCGCGTCCGAGATGCTCAGCGCCACCGGCTCGGCGAGCTGGGTCCAGACCGGCATCGTCAGGGAGATCCACTCGAGGCGGCTGATCGAGCGCGGCGTGCGGCTCAGCTCGGAGACGTACGCGACCTCGTCGAGCCAGAGCGCGGCGACGCCGAAGGCCGCGTCGATCGGGGCCCGCACGGAGTCGGACACCGGCGCGGACTCGGCGCGCGCGAGCTGCTTCGCCTGCTCGAGCGAGAGCGTCCAGTTGACGCCGCCGTCGCCGTTCTGCTGCATCGCGCTCTGCAGCTGCGAGAGCAGGTTCTGCAGGGCCACCGGGTCGTTCGGCAGGCCTGCCGCTCCTGCGAGCTGCGAGGGGTCGACCGGGCCGTTCCCCGAGAGGAACTGCCGCAGCATCTCCCGGAACTCGTCCTCGGAGCCGCCGCCCGCTCGGTCCGCACTGTCGCCATCGGCCATCGGGATCAGCCCTCCGTCGCTCACGTGAATCCGGTCGCCGCACCGCCTCCGCGGCCCTGCACAGGGCGCCGGTTCCGGCGCGACTCCCAGTCGTGCAAGCTACGTTAGCCCGAGCGCCCGGGGCGTCGGCGTGCAGAGCACCGCTCGAGCCCAGCCCGCTTCCGCCCGCCGCGAACATCCCGGCGGAGCCGCTCCACCCGTTGCCAGAAAGGCCCCCGTGTCGCTGTTCTCCGACGACCCGCGCCCCTCCTCCTCCCCGCGCCGCCCGTGGGTCGGACCGGTCGTCCTCCTCTCGGGTGTCGCCGTCGTGGTCGGTCTGGGCGTCGCGCCCGCCCCCTACGTGATCGAGCAGCCCGGCCCCGTGTTCGACACCCTGGGCAGCAGCAAGGACGTGCCCCTCATCTCGATCCCGGACCGCACCACCTATCCCACGGCCGGCACGCTCGACATGCTCACCGTGTCGGTCGTCGGCAACCCGCAGAGCCTGCCCACCTGGGTCGAGGTCGCGAGCGCCTGGTTCGACAGGACCAAGGCGGTCGTCCCGGTCGACGCGATCTTCCCTCCCTCCTCCACGGTCGAGGAGCGCGACGAGGCGAACCAGGCCGAGATGACCGACTCCCAGCAGGAGGCGATCGCCGCCGCGCTCACCGAGCTCGGCTACCCCGTCGAGCAGCGCGTCTCGGTCGTGCAGGTGCCCGAGGGCTCCCCGGCCGAGGGCGTCCTGGAGGCGGGGGACGAGATCCTCGCGGTCGCGGGCACCCCTGTCGCCGACGCGACCGCCCTGCGCGCGACCCTGCAGACCCTCGGCACCGGCTCCCCGGTGCAGGTCAGCATCGAGCGCGAGGGCGTCCGGCAGGAGGTGGAGGTCACGCCGCGCGACTCGAACGGCGCCGCCGTCATCGGCGTCCTCCCCGGAGCGGCCTTCGACTTCCCGTTCGAGGTCGACATTCAGCTGGACGACGTGGGCGGGCCGAGCGCGGGCATGATGTTCGCCCTCGGGATCATCGACAAGCTCACCGAGGGCGAGCTCAACGGCGGGCGGAGCGTCGCCGGGACCGGCACGATCGACGCGGCCGGCGAGGTCGGCGCCATCGGCGGGATCCGCCAGAAGCTCTACGGGGCGGAGGGCGCCGGAGCCGAGTACTTCCTCGCCCCCGCGACCAACTGCAACGAGGTCGTCGGCCACGTCCCCGACGGGCTCGACGTGCTCGCGGTCTCGACCCTCGACGACGCCCTCGCCGCACTGAAGGGCATCGCCGCGGGCGACACCTCCGGGCTGCCGGACTGCAGCACCGCCGCTCCCCTCGACTGATCCCGCCCGCCGACCCCGGGTCGACGCCCAGGTGAGCCGGACAGCCGTCGCATAGCATGGGTGGCCTCCCCTCACATCTCGACAGCAAGAGGCCCTCACGTGAGTTCCACAGCAACCGAAACCCCGCCGCGGAAGAGACGGAGCGTCCTCGCCGTCACTGTCGTGGTGGTGGCCGTCCTGGTGGTGGCGTTCTTCGTCTTCGCCGGTCTGTACACCGACATCCTCTGGTACGACCAGCTCGGCTTCCTCTCCGTGCTCACGACGCAGTGGGCGGCGGCGGGCGGTCTCTTCGTCATCGGCTTCGTCGCCATGGCGGTGCCGGTGTTCATCAGCCTGATGCTGGCGTACCGCCTCCGGCCGGTCTACGCGAAGCTCAACTCGCAGATCGACCGCTACCAGCAGGTCGTGGAGCCGCTGCGGCGCCTGGCCACCTTCGGGATCCCCGCGGTGCTCGGCCTCTTCGCCGGCGTCTCCTCCGCCACCCGCTGGCAGACGAGCCTCACCTTCTGGAACCGCACGCCCTCGGGCACCACGGATCCGCAGTTCGGCCTCGACACGTCGTTCTACCTCTTCGAGCTGCCCTTCTACCAGAGCATCGTCGGCTTCGCGTCGGCGGTCCTGCTGATCTCGGCGTTCGCGACCCTCGCCACCGGCTACCTCTACGGAGCGATCCGGGTGAACGGCCGCGAGATCCGCATCTCGAAGGCCTCGCGCATCCAGCTGGCGGTCATCGCCGCCCTCTACCTCGCCGTGCAGGCGGTCAGCCTCTGGCTCGACCAGTACGCGACGCTCGCGCAGCAGGGGCCCCGCATCACCGGCGCCACCTACTCCACCGTCAACGCGACGATCCCGGGCCTGCAGATCCTGGCCGGCATCGCGGCGCTGGTCGCGATCCTCTTCGTCGTCACCGCCTTCATCGGCCGCTGGCGCTTCCCGGTCATCGGCACCGCGCTGCTGATCGTGTCGAGCCTGCTCGTCGGCTCCCTCTACCCGTGGATCGTGCAGAAGTTCCAGGTCGAGCCCAACGAGCGCACGCTCGAGCAGCCCTTCATCCAGAACAACATCGACATGACGCGCCAGGCCTACGGCGTCAGCGACGTCGACGTCATCCCCTACGACGCGACCACCGACGCGGAGCCGGGCGCCCTGCGCTCGGACGCCGAGACCACCGCGAACATCCGCATCCTCGACCCCGCCGTCGTCACCGACGCGTTCTCGCAGCTGCAGCAGTTCCGCCAGTACTACAAGTTCGGCGACACGCAGAACGCGCTCGACGTCGACCGCTACTCCATCGACGGATCGACGCAGGACGCCGTGGTCGGCGTCCGCGAGCTGAACCTCAACGGCCTCGGCACCAACCAGACCTGGTACAACCAGACACTGGTCTACACCCACGGCTACGGCCTGGTCGCCGCGTACGGCAACCAGCGATCGGCCGACGGCGAGCCGGTGTTCATCGAGTCCGGCGTCCCGACGACGGGCGACCTCGGCGACTACGAGCCGCGGATCTACTTCGGCGAGAACTCCCCGCCGTACTCGATCGTGGGCGGCAACGACTCGCGCGACATCGAGCTCGACTACCCCTCGGGCACCGACGGCGCGCAGCAGACCTACACGACCTTCGACGGCGAGGGCGGCCCCGCTCTCGACAACGTCTTCAAGAAGCTCGTCTACGCGATCAAGTTCCAGTCCGAGCAGATCTTCCTCTCGGACGGCGTGAACGACGACTCGCAGATCCTCTACGACCGCGATCCCGTGCAGCGCGTCCAGAAGGTCGCGCCGTACCTCAAGCTCGACTCCGATGCCTACCCGACCGTCGTCGACGGCCGCGTGAAGTGGGTCGTCGACGGGTACACCACCTCGGCCGACTACCCGTACTCGGAGGTGCAGAGCCTCTCGCAGGCGATCGCCGACACGAACACGCAGCAGCAGTTCCCGACCGACGACGTCAACTACATCCGCAACTCGGTCAAGGCGACCGTCGACGCGTACGACGGCAGCGTCACGCTCTACGCGTGGGACACCGAGGACCCGATCCTGCAGACCTGGCAGAAGATCTTCCCGACCACGGTGAAGCCCGTGAGCGACATGTCGGGTGAGCTGCTCAGCCATGTCCGGTACCCGGAGGACCTCTTCAAGGTCCAGCGCGCGGTCCTCGGCACCTACCACGTGACCGACGCGGGCTCCTTCTACTCCCGCGAGGACGCCTGGGCGACGCCGAACGACCCGACCAGCGGAGCCGCGACCACGGCCGCCGCGACCGGCACCAGCCTGCAGCCGCCGTACTACCTGACGCTGCAGACGCCGGACCAGGACGTGCCGTCGTACTCGCTCTACTCGACGTACATCCCGGCGAGCGTCCAGGGCGCGCAGGCCAGCCGCAACGTGCTGACCGGCTACCTCGTGGCCGACTCCGACGCCGGCTCGACGGCGGGCTCCGTGGCCGACGGCTACGGCACGCTCCGCCTGCTCGAGCTGCCGAAGGACGACACGGTGCCCGGCCCCGGCCAGGTGCAGAACGCGTTCACCACCGACCCGACGGTCGCGAACGAGCTGAACATCCTCTCCCGCGGCGACACCACCGTCACGAGGGGCAACCTGCTCACGCTGCCGGTCGGCGGCGGCCTGCTCTACGTCCAGCCGATCTACGTGCGCTCCAACGGAGACACGAGCTTCCCGCTCCTGCAGAAGGTGCTGGTCGCGTTCGGTGACGACATCGCCTTCGAGGACACCCTCGACGCGGCCCTCGACAGCCTCTTCGGCGGCGACTCGGGAGCCGACGCGGGCGACACCGGCACACCGACGACTCCGGACGCCGGCACCGGCACCTCGGGCGGCGACACCGGAGGCGACGCGGGCGGCACGACCGGCGGCACCGGCTCCACGCCGGCCACGGGCGACCAGACGGCGCTGCAGCAGGCGCTGAACGACGCGCGGGACGCACTCACGGCTCGCGAGAACGCCCTCAAGGCGGGCGACCTCCCCGCCTTCGCGGCGGCGGACGAGCAGCTGACCGAGGCGCTCTCGCGGGCGCTGCAGGCCGAGGGCGGCCAGTAGCCCGCATGGTGCAGGTCGACCGCGGCGAGCACCTCCGCTCGGGGGAGTGGCTCGAGCTGAACCGCACGTACTGGGAGGAGCGCACCGGCGAGGGTGCGCTCCACCCGGAGCTCGTCACCGCGGCGCTCCTCGACCCCGGGCCGAGGATCCTCCAGCTCGGCTCGGGCGACGGGCTCGACGCGCTCGAGCTCGCCGAGCGCGGCGCCCGCGTGGTGGGCGTCGACTTCTCGATGCCCGCCGTGCGCCGAGCACGCGCCGGCGCCGCGGACAGGGACCTCGCCGGCTCCGCCCGCTTCGTCTGCGCGAACCTCTACGAGCTGCGGCACATGCTGCCGGAGCCCGACTCGTTCGACGTCGTGCTCTGCAGCGCCGGCGTCGTCTCGTGGCTCCCCGACCTGGAGGAGTGGGCGCGGCTGGTGGAGTGGTTCGTCGCCCCCGGCGGCGCGGTGCTCGTCGTCCCGTCGTCGTCCGCTCTCGTCGACGCCGACGTCCGCACCTGGTCGCGCACCTCGTCCGAGCTCGCAGCCGCCCTGACGGCGGTCGGGCTGAGCGTGGACGGGAGCGCCGTGCTGCGCGCCGCCAAGCCCGCCTGAGACCGGAGCCCGCTCCCACCGCCGCGTCGATTTGCACCGGCGCCGGAACGCGTGTAATGTCTCTTCTTGTGCCGCGGGGTGGAGCAGTTCGGTAGCTCGCTGGGCTCATAACCCAGAGGTCGTAGGTTCAAATCCTGCCCCCGCAACAAGAAAGCGAAAGCCGGTCCTGAGAAGGGCCGGCTTTCGTCGTTAACACGGGTCGCGGACGTGCTGCCCGCGGCTGACAGTGCGCGGGCGGAGACCTCAGTCGCCCTCGATCACGCTCAGCACGTTGCCCGCCGGATCGCGGAACCAGCAGATCGTCGGCCCGTGGCCGCGCATCACTCCGTCCGCATCGGTCGGCAGCGACGGGTCGTCGTAGATCGCCGTGGTGACGCCTGCCGCGTGCAGCTCGGCGACCGCCACGTCGACGTCCTCCACCGAGAAGTTCAGGATCGTGAACGACGCCGGCTCGTGGTCCGGCTTCGGGTACGCGATCGCGCGGCCTCCGCCCGGCAGCCGGATGTCGAGGATCCCCATCGCGTTCAGCTCGACCTCGAGCCCGAGCACTCCGCCGTAGAAGGCCCGCGCCGCCTCCACGTCGTCCACGCTGAAGCCGCCGAAGGCCCTCTCGCTCCGGATCATCGCCGTCCTCCGTCCCGCGGCCGCACCATCGCGCCCGCTCCGCTCCGGACGCTACTCCGGTCGCCCGTCCGCGTCACCGTCGGATCCGCGCGGCGCCGCCGCCGACTTCGTGCCGGGCTCGCGCGACCCGCATCCGCGGACCGGCCTCCCGACGCTCCGCGCCGACGCGTGTGCCGGACCGGCCCGCACGTTAGGCTCGACCCCGATGCGAGGGGTGCTGCTGTGAGGGACGAACGCGGGGACGACGGCTCGAACGAGGGGCTCGGCGACCGCCCGACCCGGCGGAGCCCGCGGCAGGCGCCGCACGCGCTGCCCGCGGCACGCGTCGCCACTCCGGTCCTCACGCCCGTCCGCCCCGTGCGGCGCCGCCGGGGCCGTGTCTTCCGCGCGACCGTCAGCACGGTCGCCCTCGCCGCCATCGCGGGCCTCGTGGCGGTCTCCGCGCTCCCCGCCTACTCCTTCGACCCGGCACCCGATTCGCAGGCCGCCGTCGAGGCCGCCGCCCGCGTGCAGGCGCTCGGCAACCAGAAGCTCACCGTCGCGCCGACCGCGGTCCAGGAGCAGGTCATCCGCGACTCCTTCACCGCACCGACCCAGGCCCAGCTCGACGAGGCGGCCGCCCAGGCGCGCGCGCTCGCCGCCGCCGAGCAGGCCGCCCGCGACGCCGAGACCGCCCGCCTCGCCCAGGAGGCGCAGGCCGCGGCAGGCACGACCGGTGCGGACGGCGCCGCCGCGGGCAGCGGCGGCACCAGCACCTCGGTCACGCCCCGCGAGGAGGGCGACGACTACCCCTGGCGCGACCAGCTCACCGACGACCAGGGCGGCGGCCTATCGCCGCTGCGGTACTACTACCGCGAGTGCGTCGACTTCGTCGCCTGGCGGATCAACCGCGACCAGGGCTCGACGAGCGCACCCTTCAAGTGGACCTGGGGCAACATGACCCCGGGCGGAGGCAGCGCCTACGCGTGGGCCGGCCAGTGGGCCTCCCACGGCTGGGTGACCAGCAGTACGCCCGTCCCCGGCGCGGTCGCCTGGTTCACCGGCAACCACGTCGCCTACGTGCAGGCCGTCAACTCCGACGGCACGGTCTCGCTCGAGGAGTACAACTGGGGCAACGACCACGCGTACCACAAGCGCACCATCCCGGCCTCCCAGGTCGCCCTCTTCCTCTACCCGCCGAGCTGATGACCGGCGCCGTCGGCATGGCCGTGGCGCAGTTCGCCCCCTCGACGGACCGGGAGGCGAACATCGCGACGATCGGGCGCCTGGCCCGGATCGCCGCCGAGCGCGGCGCGAGCCTGGTGGTGCTGCCGGAGTACAGCTCCGCCTTCACCGATCCGCTCGGGCCCGAGCTGGTCGCGGCGGGCGAGGCGCTCGACGGCCCGTTCGTCACGGCTCTCGCGGCCCTCGCGCGCGAGCTCCGGATCCACCTCGTGGCGGGCATGGTCGAGGCGGTGGACGGGCGCCGCATCGCGAACACGCTCGTCGCGCTCGACCCCGAGGGCGCGCTCGTGGCCCGCTACCGCAAGCTGCACCTGTACGACGCCTTCGGCCAGACCGAGTCGGAGTGGGTCGCCGCGGGGGAGATCGCCGCACCCGAGACGTTCGAGGTCGGCGGCCTCGTCGTCGGGCTGCAGACCTGCTACGACCTGCGCTTCCCGGAGGTCAGCCGCTGGCTGGTCGACGCCGGGGTCGACGTCATCGCGGCACCGGCCGAGTGGGTGCGCGGCCCGCTCAAGGAGGCGCACTGGCGGACGCTGGTCACCGCCCGCGCGCTCGAGAACACGGTGTACCTCGTCGCAGCCGACCAGACCCCGCCGATCGGGGTCGGCACGAGCATGATCGTCGATCCGATGGGCGTCGAGACCGTCACCCTCGGCGAGGTCGAGGATGTCGCCGTCGCCTGGGTCTCGCGCGAGCGGATCGACGCGGCGCGCGCGAAGAACCCCGCTCTGGCGCTGCGGCGCTTCCGGGTGCTGCCGCTCTGACCGCCGCCCCCGGCCCGACGGCGCCGGGCATCCGACCGCATCCGCTGAGGCCGGCTCCTCAGCGCGCCATGCGGGCGAGGCCCGCGACCGCGGTCTCCAGCACCCCGAACCGCTTGCAGAAGGCGAAGCGGACGAGCGAGCGGTAGGGAGCGGCGTCCTCGGGGCGGCAGAACGCCGACACGGGCACCGCCACCACTCCCGCGAGATCCGGGAGCGCCCGGCAGAGCGCGACCCCGTCGTCGTAGCCGAGCGGTGCCGCGTCCGCGACGACGAAGTAGCCGCCCGAGGAGGGCGCGACGCCGAAGCCCGCAGCAGCCAGGCCCGCCGACAGCAGGTCCTTCTTGGCCGCAAGAGTCTGCGCCGCGCCGGTGAAGAAGGCGTCCGGGAGCCCGAGCCCGAGGGCGACGGCCCCCTGGAACGGCGAGCCGCTGACGTAGGTGAGGAACTGCTTCACGGCGAGGACGGCCGTGATCAGCTCGCGCGGGCCCGTCACCCAGCCGATCTTCCAGCCCGTGGTGCTGAAGGTCTTGCCCGCCGAGGAGACGGACAGCGTCCGCTCGAAGGCTCCGGGAAGGGAGGCCAGCGGGACGTGCGGGGTGTCGAAGCGCAGGTGCTCGTAGACCTCGTCCGTCAGGATCACGGCGTCGTGCCGCTCGGCGAGCCGCACGATCAGCTCGTGGGTCTCGGCCGGGAGGACGGCACCGGTCGGGTTGTGCGGGTCGTTCACCAGGATGACGCGCGTGCGGTCGCTCACCGCGGCGGTCAGCTCGTCGTGGTCGACCGCGAAGGAGGGGCCGCGCAGGAGCACGGTGCGGTGCACCCCTCCGGCGAGGGCGATCAGGGCTCCGTAGGCGTCGTAGTGGGGCGTGAAGGTGACGACCTCGTCGCCCGGCTCGAGCAGGCCCAGCAGAGCCGCGGCCAGGGCCTCGGTGGCGCCCGTGGTGACGAGGACCTCGCCGTCGGGATCGAGGGCGATCCCGGAGAAGCGCAGCCGGTGCGCGGCGATCGCCTCGCGCAGGACGGGGAAGCCGGGACCCGGCGGGTACTGGTTGAGCCCGGACGCGATGGCGTCGCGCGCGGCGTCGAGGATCTCGCGCGGGCCGTCCTCGTCGGGGAAGCCCTGGCCGAGGTTCACCGCTCCGGTGCGCAGGGCGAGCGCGCTCATCTCGCTGAAGACGGTGGCGGCGACCTCGCCGCCGGGGCCGAGGAGGCCGGCGCCCGCCGCGGCGCGGGACCAGGATCCGGGAATGCTCACGTGCCCAGTGTGCCCGCTCGAGCAGTCCGGCCGGTTTCATTTCCCGCTCGCAGGCCCGTCATAAGAAACCCCCAGGTACGATCGCCAAGCTATCCCCGCTTGGAAGGAGCAGCACCCATGACCGAGAGTCACGAGGGTCCTCGTCAGCCGGAGGAACCCACCACGCCGACGGAGTCCGGCGCCCGAGAGGCGACGGAGCGCACCCCCGGCGAGAGCTCCGGAGCGTCGTCCTCGACCACCGGGCCCACCGAGCCGATCCACCGGGGCGGAGCGCACCGCGAGAGCGAGAACCCGACCGTCCCCTACCCCACCTCCTCGGCCCCCCAGCCGCCGTACACGCCGAACGCGACGGCCGGCAACGAGGCGCAGCCCGTCTCCCAGCCCGCCCGCTACGGGCAGTACGCACCTCCCGCCGCGAACACCCTGCACGGCTCCGAGGAGCCGCCCTCCTCGAGCCCCTTCGGCCCGGGCGCCGAGTACACCCCCGCCCCCACCGCCACGAAGCGCCGAGCCGGAGTGGGCGTCGTCGCGGCGCTCGCCATCGGCGCGGTCGTGGGCGGAGTCGCGGGAGCCGGCGTGTTCGGCCTCTGGTCCGCCTCCAACGGCGGCGGGACCCGCGTGGTCTCCGCCGGCGGCTCGCAGACGATCACGGTCAACAACGCCGAGGACGCGACGACCGCCACCGCGGTCGCCGCCAAGGCCACTCCGAGCGTCGTCACCATCGCGGTGAGCGGCAGCTCGTCCGCCGGCACCGGCTCCGGCATCGTGCTCTCGAAGGACGGCTACGTCCTGACCAACACCCACGTGGTCACCCTCGACGGCGAGATCGCGAACGGCACCGTCTCGGTCACGACCAGCGACGGCCGGATCTTCGACGCGACCGTCGTCGGCACCGACCCGACCCTCGACCTCGCCGTCATCAAGCTGACCGGCGCGACCGACCTCAGCCCGATGACGTTCGCGGACTCCACCAAGATCAACGTCGGCGACACGGCGGTCGCCATCGGCGCCCCGCTCGGCCTCTCCGGCACCGTGACCGACGGCATCGTCAGCGCGCTCAACCGCAGCATCCAGGTCGCCTCCTCGGCGGCTCCGGACGACTCGGGCGACAGCTCGAGCGGCGGCACCGAGAGCCCGTTCAACTTCGACATCCCGGGCCAGCAGGCGCCGACCCAGGCGAAGAGCACCATCTCGCTGCCCGTCATCCAGACCGACGCGGCGATCAACCCGGGCAACTCCGGCGGAGCGCTGCTCGACAGCGACGGCGAGCTGATCGGCGTGAACGTCGCGATCGCGAGCGCCGGCCAGTCCTCCTCGAGCGGCCAGTCCGGCAACATCGGAGTCGGATTCGCGATCCCCAGCGCGATCGCCGAGCGCATCGCGAAGGAGATCATCGCGAACGGCTCCGCCTCGCACGGCCTGCTCGGAGCGAGCGTCTCCGACTCGACCGCGGACGTCCTCGGCGCCCGCATCGAGGAGGTCTCCGGAGGCGGTGCCGCGCAGGCGGCCGGTCTCGCCAAGGGCGACATCATCACCGCGATCGACAGCACTCCGATCACGAGCGCGTCCGACCTCACCGCGCAGGTCCGCGCGCAGGCCGCGAACGCCGCGGTCGAGCTGACCTACGTCCGCAACGGCCAGAGCTACCAGGCGAAGGCGACGCTCGGCCAGATGGCCGCCGGCTGACCCTCCGCCGCCGCGCACAGCCCCTCGAGGATCCGTCCACGGGGGGCTTTTCCGCGTCCGGGCCCGGCCCGGGGCGCGGTGCTCCCCGCTGGTAGGGTGGTGGATCCCTGCGCCCGCGCTCCTCCCGCACGAACTGGACCCATGCAGCACGAGATCCCGGAAGACGACCTCTCCGACCTGCCCGGCGTCTCCTACGTCATGCCCGTCCTCAACGAGGTCGCCCACGTGCGCGCCGCGGTCGACTCGCTGCTGCACCAGGACTACACCGGCCCCTTCGACGTCGTCCTCGCCGTCGCCCCGAGCATCGACGGCACGGAGGAGCTCGTCGCCGAGCTGAGCGCGGCCGATCCGCGGATCCGGGTCGTGCCGAACGAGGTCGGCTCCACTCCTGCGGGCCTCAACGCCGCGATCCGCGCCTCGCGCCACCCGGTCGTCGTCCGGGTCGACGCGCACTCCGTCCTGCCGCCCGAGTACGCGCGCACGGCGGTCGAGGCGCTGCAGCGCTCCGGAGCGGCGAACGTCGGCGGAGTGATGGCGGCGGAGGGCCTCACCCCGTTCCAGCGCGCGGTCGCCCGGGCCTACGGCTCCCGCATCGGGCTGGGCGGCACACCCCACCACGTGGGAGGCGAGGAGGGCCCGGCCGACACGGTGTACCTCGGCGTCTTCCGCCGCTCCGCCCTCGAGCGCGCCGGCCTGTTCGACGAGCGCTTCAAGCGCGGGCAGGACTGGGAGCTGAACCGGCGGCTGCGCGAGCGCGGCGAGGTCGTCTGGTTCACTCCGCGCCTCACCGTCACCTACCGGCCGCGGCCCTCGATGCGCGCGCTGCTCCGGCAGTTCCTCTCGACCGGGATGTGGCGGGGCGAGCTCACCCGGATGTTCCCGGCCTCGCGGTCGCTGCGCTACTTCGCTCCGCCCGTGCTCGTCGCGATGCTCGCGATCGGGCTGCTCGTCGGGCTGGCGGGAGTCGTCCAGGTGCTCGCCGGAGCTGCGCCCTGGCTCCTGCTCGGGTTCGCGGTGCCCGCCGCCTACCTCCTCCTGGTGGCGGCGGCCACTCTCGTGGTCGCGCGGCCGGACGGCGCGCGTGCGATGCTGTGGTTCGCCGTGGTCATCCCGGCGGTCCACGTGGCCTGGGGGACCGGCTTCGTGCTCGGCTTCGCCGGGCTGACCAGCAACATCTCCGCCCACCGCCACCAGCCGCGGTCCGACTCGCCGAGGGGCGCATGACCACGACGACGAGACCCCGCTCCATCGCCGAGCTGCGCGCCGTCGCGCAGCCCCCGGAGGTGCGCGGCCGCCGCAACGCCGAGCACTGGACGGCGTCGCTCTACCTGCGCCGCTTCTCGCCCTACCTGACCTGGCTGCTGCTGAAGACCTCGATCTCGGCGAACGGCGTCACCGGGCTGATGATCCTGGTCGGCTGGAGCGCGGCGGCAGCCCTCCTGATCCCGGGGATCGCCGGAGCGGCGCTGGCGCTGCTCCTCGGCCAGCTGCAGATGCTGGTGGACTGCTGCGACGGCGAGGTCGCGCGCTGGCGCCGCACGTCCTCGCCGGCGGGCGTGTTCCTCGACAAGGTCGGGCACTACACGACCGAGGCGCTGATCCCGATCGCGCTCGGGCTGCGAGCGGCGGGCGTCCCGTTCGAGGCACCGGCGGACTTCCTCTGGACCACGATCGGCTTCGCCCTGGCCCTGGTGATCGTCCTCAACAAGGCGCTCAACGACATGGTGCACGTGGCGCGCGCGAACGCCGGTCTCACGAAGCTGGCCGACACGAAGGGCGAGGCGGTGCCGTCCTCGTCCGGGCTGGCGGGGCTTCGCCGCGCCGCCCGCTTCCTGCCCTTCCACCGCCTCTACCACTCCGTCGAGCTGACGATGCTGGCCTTCGCGACCGCCCTCGTGGGCCTCGTCGTCGGAGCGGGCACGGCCGACCGGGTCCTCGTCGGGGCGCTGCTGCCGCTCGCCCTCCTCGCCCTGGTCGGCCACTTCGTCGCGATCATGGCGTCCAAGCGTGTCCGCTCCTGAGCCGCGGGTCGGCGTCGTCGTCCTGACGCAGGGGACTCGGCCCGACGACCTCGCCGCGGGGCTGGCCGGCGTCCTCGCGCAGGAGGGCGTCGAGCTGGACGTCGTCTGCGTCGGCAACGGCTGGGAGCCGGACGGCCTGCCCGAGGGAGTGCGCGCCCTGGCGCTCCCCGAGAACCTCGGCATCCCGGCGGGCCGGAACGCCGGAGTCGACGCCGTCGCGGGGGAGTACCTCTTCTTCCTCGACGACGACGCCCGGATCCCGTCCCCCCGCTTCCTCGTCGACGCGGTCGCGCTGCTCGCCTCGAACCGCCGCATCGGCCTGGTGCAGCCCCGCGTCGACAGCACGGACGGCACGCCGAGCCCGCGGCGCTGGATCCCGCGGATCCTCAAGGGCGACCCCCGCCGCTCCGGCCCCGTCTTCTCGGTCTGGGAGGGAGCGGTCGTGCTGCGGCGCGACGTGTTCGCCCGGACGGGCGGCTGGGCGGCTCCGTTCTTCTACGCCCATGAGGGCATCGAGCTGGCCTG
This sequence comes from Rathayibacter sp. AY1H3, assembly GCF_002932015.1. NCBI lineage: Bacteria > Bacillati > Actinomycetota > Actinomycetes > Micrococcales > Microbacteriaceae > Rathayibacter > Rathayibacter sp. AY1H3. The sequence continues at coordinate 33,572 of NZ_PSUU01000028.1, read as the reverse complement.
GCGGGTCTGGGACACGGGTCGCACCGCCTGGTACGCGGGAGAGCTCGTCGCCCAGCACCCGGTCATCCAGCCGACCCGTCACGCCGACTACTACCGGCTGAACGCGCGCAACCGCGTCTGGCTCGCCCGCCGCAACCTCGCCGCACCTCTGGCGCTCGTCTACGTGGGGTCCTGGACCGCGATCCAGTGCCTCCGCTGGCGTCGCGACCCGGCCGCCCTGCGCGCCTGGTTCGCCGGCTGGCGGGAGGGATGGCGCTCGGATCCGGGCGGCCAGCGCGTCCTCTCGGCCCGCACGGTGCTCCGGATGGCGTTCGCCGGGCGTCCGCCGATCGTCTAGCATCGGGGAATCCGCCCCCGCCGGGGCCCCCGAAAGGACGACGGTGTTCGATTCGACCCAGCTCTCCCCGCCCGAGCGCGCCGAGGCGGAGGCGACCCCTGCCGGACCGGACCTCCTGACGGCGGTCCGCGAGCGCCTCGGCGCCGTCGACGACGAGTTCTCCGGCCGCCTCGACGAGCACCTCGCGCGCCTGGTCGATCTGCTCGCCACGGTGTACGCCGGCCGCGACGACCTCGAGGACCAGCTCGTCGCGATCGTCGAGCTCGCCGCCGCCTCCTGGGAGGAGCGGCCCGAGGAGCTCCGCGCGCTCGACCGCGCCCGCGAGCAGCACCCGACCTGGTTCCTCTCGAACAAGGCTCTGGGCGGGGTCTGCTACGTCGACCGCTACGCGGGCGACCTCGAGGGGCTGCGCGCCGAGATCCCGTACCTCCGCGAGATCGGCCTGAACTACCTGCACCTGATGCCGCTCTTCGATGCGCCCGAGGGCGAGTCGGACGGGGGCTACGCGGTCTCGAGCTACCTGCGCGTGCGGCCGGACCTCGGCGACATGGAGCAGCTCCGCGGGCTGGCCTCCGAGCTGCGTGAGCAGGGCATCGCACTCGTGGTCGACTTCGTCTTCAACCACACCTCGAACGAGCACGAGTGGGCGCAGCGCGCGCTCGCCGGCGAGCAGCGCTTCGAGGACTACTACTGGATCTACCCGGACCGGGAGCAGCCCGACGCCTTCGAGCGCACGACGCGCGAGATCTTCCCGGACGACCATCCCGGCTCCTTCGTTCAGCTGGAGGACGGGCGCTGGGTCTGGGCCACGTTCCACCGCTACCAGTGGGACCTCAACTACTCCAACCCCGAGGTGTTCCGGGCGATGGCGGGAGAGATGCTCTTCCTCGCCAATCAGGGCGTCGACGCCCTGAGGATGGACGCGGTCGCGTTCATCTGGAAGGAGCTCGGCACCACCTGCGAGTCGCAGCCGCAGGCGCACCTGCTGCTGCGCGCGTTCAACGAGGTCTGCCGCCTGGCCGCTCCGGCGCTGCTGTTCAAGTCCGAGGCGATCGTGCACCCCGACGAGGTGATCGAGTACATCGACGTCGAGGAGTGCCAGCTCTCGTACAACCCGCTGCAGATGGCGCTCACCTGGGAGGCGCTCGCCACCCGCGACGTCCGTCTCCTCTCGCAGGCCCTCGAGCGCCGGCACGCCCTCCCCGAGGGCACGGCCTGGGTCAACTACGTGCGCGGGCACGACGACATCGGCTGGACCTTCGCCGACGAGGACGCCGCCGAGCTCGGGATCGACGCGGCCGGCCACCGCCGGTTCCTCAACGACTTCTACACGGACCGGTTCGACGGCACGTTCGCCCGCGGAGTGCCGTTCCAGGAGAATCCGCGCACCGGCGACCGCCGCGTCTCGGGCACCACCGCGTCCCTCGCCGGAGTGGAGGCGGGCGACGCCTACGGGATCGACCGCGTGCTGCTCGCGCACTCGATCGCCCTGAGCACCGGCGGGCTGCCGCTGCTCTACCTCGGCGACGAGGTCGGCCAGCTCAACGACCACGGCTACCTCGACGACCCGACGACGGCCGGCGACTCGCGCTGGGTGAACCGGCCGCGCCGCCCCGCGGAGCGCTACGACGAGCGCGAGGTCCCGGGGACGGCCGCGAGCGAGGTCTTCGGCGGGCTGCTGCACCTCATCGCCGTGCGCAAGGCCGTGCCGATGTTCGCGGGCACCGAGCTGAGCGTCTTCGACCCGGTCAACGACCACGTGCTCGGCTACCAGCGCCCCGGCGACGGGGAGTCGGTGCTCGTGCTCGCGAACGTGTCGGACGAGGTCCAGGAGGTCGCGGCCGAGCGGTTCGGCGGGTTCGCCGCGGAGGCGGTCGACCTGGTCACCGAGATCGCGGTCGACCTGCGCGAGGGCTTCCGTCTCGCTCCGCTGCAGTTCGTCTGGCTGAGGGTGACCCCGGCCTGATCGGCCCGCGCGACGCCCCCGGCGCGGGGGCCGTCGCCGGTACCCTGGGGCGGATGACTCCCGCTCCCCGTGCCCTGATCGCCCGCCTCCGCACCGACGCGCGACTCGCGCGCAAGGTGGGCGGCGAGCTGCTCGCGGCTCGCCGGGCCCGCCACGCGGTGACCCGGCTGCTCGCGGAGCGCGGGCCGCTGCCCGAGGGCCGGTTCGAGATCGGCGTCTACTTCGCCGACGGCGACATCAACCTGTACCAGCTGCGGCAGTGGTACCGGCCGCTGGCCGAGCTGGCGGAGACGCACCCGGTCGTGCTGCTCAGCCGCAACGCCGGCGCCGCGGAGGTGCTGCTGCGCGAGAGCCCGGTCCCGGTCGCCTACGTCCGCTCCGTCTCCGACCTCGAGGGCACCATCGCGAGCCAGCCGCTGCGGATCGTGCTCTACGTCAACCAGAACGCCCGCAACTTCCAGATGATGCGCTACGGGCGCCGCTGGCACGTCTTCGTCAACCACGGCGAGAGCGACAAGATGTACATGACGACGAACCAGTTCAAGGCGTACGACTACAGCATGATCGCCGGGGACGCCGCCCTGGCCCGGCTGCGCCGCGTGCTCTGGGACTACGACTTCGACAGGCGCACCCTCGCCATCGGCCGTCCTCAGGCGGACCACTTCGCCGGCGCCGTGCCGTTCACGCCCGACGAGCGCCGCGTGGTGCTCTATGCGCCGACCTGGGAGGGCGACCGCCCCGCCGCGGGCTACGGCTCGATCCGGAGCCACGGCACGGCCCTCGTGCGCGGGCTCCTGGCCGACCCGCGGTTCCGTCTCGTCTACCGCCCGCATCCCCGCAGCGGCGCGGTCGACTCCGACTACGCCGCGGCCGACCGGGCGATCGTCGCGATGATCGCCGCCGCCAACGCCGCCGATCCGCGCGCCGGTCACGTGCACGACACCGGTGCCGAGCTCGGCTGGCAGCTCGCCGCCGCCGACCTCGCGATCCTCGACGTGTCGGCGATGGTCTACGACCGGCTGGCCACGGGGCGCCCGCTGCTGGTCACCCGGCCTGTCAGCGCCGAGGCCGAGGTCGACGAGAGCGGCTACCTCGGCGACGCGGAGTGGCTGCACGCCGAGGACGCCTCCGCGATCATCGCGCGGATCGACAGCGCCGAGCACGATCCGGAGTCGGTCGAGCGGCTGGAGCGCTGGGTGCACCGCTACTTCGGCGACACGTCGCCCGGAGCGGCCACGCGGCGCTTCCACGAGGCGATCGAGCACCTGCTCACCGAGTGGGAGCGGCACGCCGCTCTGCACCGGGGCGACGGCGCGGTCGACGACCACGATCCGGAGGGCTGAGCGGGCGGGAGCACCGCTCGAACGGCCGCGTCAAGGGTGGGCCGGTCGCCGGGCGGCCTCCCGGTGCCCCGCTACGCTCGTCCCATGATGACCCCGCGCGCCTTCGCCCGCTCCCGCCGGCGCCGGTCGGCATCCGCCCAGCCCGCGGTCGAGCCGGACATCGTGGTCTCCGCCGACCCGGAGAAGCCGGTCTTCACGATCCGCTCCTTCCGCATCGGCCTGTTCGGCGCGCTCGGCGTGCTGGTGGCGCTCGTCCTGGGCGGCCTCGTCGTGCAGCTGGGCACGGTGCTGACCTACATCTTCGTGGCGCTGTTCTTCGCGCTCGGCCTCGATCCGCTGGTCTCCTGGCTCGAGAGCAAGCGCCTGCCGAGGCCGCTCGCGATCACAGCGGTCTTCGCCGCGGTGGTGCTGATCTTCGCCGGCCTGCTGGTCTACATCATCCCGATCCTGGTCGAGCAGCTGACGATGTTCGTCACGAGCGCCCCGCAGATCGTCACCGACATCGCCTCGCAGCAGTGGGTGCTCGACCTCGAGCAGCAGCTGCGCGGCGTGATCGACATCGACGAGCTGATCGAGAGCGTCCAGAGCTTCATCGGCAACCCCAACAACCTGCTCTCGCTCGGCGGCGGACTGATCGCGGTCGGGACCGGGATCGCCAGCGGCGTGACCGGCGCCGTCATCGTGCTGATCCTGACGCTGTACTTCCTCGCGTCGCTGCGCTCGATGAAGGCCGTCGCCTACCGCTTCGCCCCCGCCTCGCACCGCGCGAAGGCGCACGAGGTCGGCGACGAGATCACCGGCGCCGTGGGCCGCTACGTGGTCGGCCAGGTCTCACTCGCCGGCGTGAACGGCGTGCTCACGTTCATCCTGCTGCTCTCGATCGGCGCCCCGGTGCCGGCGCTGCTGGCCTGCGTCGCGTTCCTCGGCTCCCTGATCCCGCTGGTCGGCACGCTCTCGGGCGCCGTGATCATCTCGCTCGCCTGCCTCCTGGCCTCGCCGCTGACCGCGCTGGTCGCCGCGATCTACTACCTCGTCTACATGCAGGTCGAGGCGTACCTCCTCAGCCCCCGCATCATGAACAAGGCCGTCTCGGTCCCCGGTGCGGTCGTCGTGATCGCGGCGGTGGCGGGCGGCACCATCGCGGGCGTGCTCGGCGCCCTGGTCGCGATCCCGGTCGCGGCCTCGGTGATCATCGTCGTGCAGAAGGTCGTCTTCCCCCGTCAGGACGCCAAGTAGCGGACCGCACCGCGACAGCCGGTCCGCTCAGCGCCAGGGCGGCACCGCGCCGTCGACCGCAGCGCTGAAGCGGCGGACCGACTCCGGGACCGCGACGCCCTCCTCCGCCGGCACCGGCGCGAGCGTGCGGGTGACCAGCGGCACGACGCCCGCCCAGACCCCGGCCTCCGGCTCGTCGCCGGCTCCGTGCGCGCGCACCTTCAGGCTCGCCTCGGCCAGGGGGAGGCGCAGCACCAGCGTGGCCGCGATCTCGCGGGCGGTGCTCGCTCGCACCTCCTCGTCGCGCCCCGGGAGGAGGCGTGCCACCAGCAGATCGAGGGCCCGCGCCTTCTCCTCGCCCTCCAGCGCCTCGGCCCGGCCGATCACCATCGCCGAGCGGTAGTTCATCGAGCTGTCGAAGGTGGAGCGGGCGACGACCAGTCCGTCGACCAGCGTGACCGAGGCGGTGAGGAGCGAGTGCCGAGCCGCCTCCCGCAGCAGTCCTCCGCCGCTCGACCCGTGCAGCAGGAGGGAGTCGCCGTCGCGGGCGAAGAGGATCGGCAGCACGATCGCGGCGCCGTCCCGCACGACGGCGACGTGGGCGACGAGCGCCTCGTCGAGCAGGGCGTGCAGCTCGGCGGGATCGGTGCGCTGGCGGTCGCGGAGACGGGAGACGCGGGTGCGGTCGGTGACGGGGAGGCTGTCCATGTCGGAATCGTCCCGCGCCGACTGGATCTGCCAGGATGCCACTGGGCCGCGATCGGAGTGGTCCAGAGCGGAGCGGTCGATGGCGTCGGGCGATCTGGAGATCCCGCTCCTCCTCGGGCCGTCGCCGCGCGGCTCGGTCCGCGCCGGGCTCGCCGAGGCGCTGCGCCAGGCGGTGCTGGACGGGCGCTACCGGGCGGGCGATCCGATCCCGTCGAGCCGCGTGCTCGCCGAGCGGCTCGGCGTCTCGCGGGGCTCCGTCGTCGCCGCGGTGGATCAGCTGGTGGGGGAGGGCTACCTCGTCGCCCACCCGCGCGCAGCGGTGACGGTCGCCTCCGACGGACTGCTGGCGACGGCGCCGCAGGAGCCGCGGCCGGAGTCCCGGGAGACCGTCGTCCCGCCCGCCGCGGCGGACCTGAGGCCGGGCCGGCCGGACACCCGCGCCCTCGACACCCCGGAGTGGCGGGCCGCCTGGCGCCTGGCGCTCGCCTCGCCGCCCTCGGCGCCTCCTCGGGGTTCCGGGGACCCGGCCCTGCGGGAGCAGATCGCCGAGCAGCTGCGCCGGTCCCGCGGCGTCGACGTGCAGGCGTCGGACGTGGTGGTGACCAGCGGCACCGCGGGCGCCGTCGCGCTCCTGGCCCGCGCCGCCTCGGCCTCGCTCGGACGCGAGGTGCGCGTCGCCGTCGAGGACCCCGGCTACCCGGCCGTCCGGCGCCGCCTGCGCGCCGACGGGCACGAGGTCGTCGGCGTCCCGGTGCGCGGCGACGGCATCGACCTCGACGCTCTCGCGAGCTCCGGCGCGGACGTGGTCGTCGTGACTCCGTCGCACCAGTACCCGACCGGAGGCAGGCTCGCCCTCGCCGAGCGCCTGGAGCTGGTGCGCCGCGCGTCGGCCGGCCCCCTGCTCGTGGTGGAGGACGACTACGACAGCGAGTTCCGCTACGTCGGCGCCCCGCTGCCCGCGCTCGCCTCGCTCGACTCCGGCGGCGGAGTCGCCCATGTCGGGTCGTTCTCGAAGACCGTCTCGCCGTGGCTCCGCATCGCCTACCTGGCCGTTCCGCCGGCGTCCTGGCTCCGCGCGGCGCTGGCCGGCCTCGACGACGAGAAGGACGCCTCCGCCTCGGGTCCGACGCAGGCGGCGCTCGCGCAGTTCATGGCGAGCGGGGCGTTCCGGAGGCATCTCACGCGCTCGAGACGGCGCTACGCCCACCGCCGTGAGCTGGTCCACGCATTCGGGGAGTCGGTGCCGTGGGGGCGCGCAAGCGGACTCGACGGGGGTCTGCACGTCGTCCTCTCCCTGCCCGCGCCTCTGGACGCGCACGCCGTCGCGGCCGCGCTGCTCCGGGAGGGACTGCTCGTCGCCACTCTGCACGAGTACGCCCTGTCGGGACGGGCTGCGACCGAGGCGCTGGTCCTCGGCTACGGCCATGTCGGCGACCTCGAGCTCGCTGCGGCCCTGGACCTCGTCGACCGGACCGTCCGCGCGCTCGCCGCCGGGGCCGTCCGTGGTATCCCTGGAGGATGACCCGCGACTCCGCCCTGCACATCACCGACGATCCCGACGCCGACGCGCTGCTCAGCCGCGACCCGCTGGCGCTGCTGATCGGGATGCTCCTCGACCAGCAGGTCGCGATGGAGACGGCCTTCTCCGGGCCCCGCAAGATCGAGGAGCGCCTCGAGGCGGAGGGCGCCTCCTTCGACGCCGCGTCGATCGCGGGCTTCGACGAGGACGCGTTCTCGGAGCTCTGCCGGACTCCGCCCGCGATCCACCGCTACCCGGCGAGCATGGCGGGGCGCGTGCAGGTCCTCTGCCGCGCTCTGGTCGACGACTGGGACGGCGACGCCGCGGCGGTCTGGACGCGCGACGAGCCCGACGGCCGCACGGTCCTCGCGCGTCTGAAGGCGCTGCCCGGCTTCGGCGAGCAGAAGGCGCGGATCTTCCTCGCCCTGCTCGGCAAGCAGCGCGGATTCTCGGGGGAGGGCTGGCGCTCGGCCGCGGGCGCCTACGGAGAGGAGGGCGCCTTCCGCTCGGTCGCCGACATCGTCTCTCCGGAGTCGCTGACGAAGGTCCGCGCCACCAAGCAGGCCGCGAAGGCCGCCGCCAAGGCGGAGAAGTAGGGCCGGGGGCGGCGGCCGGATGGATCGAGCGCTCGACGACGGTCCCGGTCGCCGTCTCCGCAGTCGCAGGCCGAGCAGCCCGACCCGATGATCCCCGCCGCCACCGCCCGGCTGCGCTTCCGTGAGATGACCGCCGAGGACCTCCCCGACATGGCGGACCTGCTCGGCGACCCGGTCGTGATGCGGTACTACCCCGCGCCGAAGGACCGCGAGCAGGCAGCCGCCTGGATCGAGTGGAACCGGCGCAACTACCGCGAGCACGGCTTCGGGCTGTGGATCGTCGAGACCCTCGACGGCGAGTTCGTCGGCGACTGCGGGTTGACCTGGCAGCGCGTCGACGGCGGGATCGAGCTCGAGGTCGGCTACCACGTGCGGGCCGGTCTGCACGGCCGCGGCTACGCCACCGAGGCGGCTGCGGCCTGCCGCGACCTCGCGCTCGCCCACCGCCTCGCGGGACGACTCGTGGCGCTCGTGCACCCGGACAACGCCGCCTCGAGGCGCGTCGCCGAGAAGACCGGCCTCCGCGTGATCGCCGAGGACCGCGACGGCGGCGGACTCGTCCGCACCGTGCTCGGGATGCCGCTCGTCGCGCCCGGGCGCCGGCCTCGGGAACGCTGACCGAACGCCTCCGACGGCTCCGGACCATCGCGCGCGGAGCAGGCCCTGAGCTGGAGCAGATCCTGAGCTAGATCCGGTCCTCCAGCGCCGCGATCAGCGCCGCGCGGTCCTCGCGGAGGATCGAGGCCCCGCCCCCCGGCACGGTCCGCACCTCGACGCCGCGGCCGGCGAGGACGCCGCCCAGCGAGCCGTGGCCCAGCGGGTCCTCCGGCATCACGGCGAGCGTCGCCACGGGGAACGTCTCGGGGGCCTCGGCCGCACCCCGTGCCGTCAGCCCGACGGCGGAGTCCTGCTCCCAGAGCGCGTGGGCCGACACGTCGAGCTCGATCTGCTCGTCCGTCCAGATCGGGTGGCGGTGGCGGAGGGAGTCGGCGTCGCCCTTCTCGACGTGCGCGACCGAGCCGCCGCGGTGGAGCGCGCCCGCCAGTCCCCGGGCGTCCGAGAACGCGGGGTCGAGCAGGACGAGCCGGTCGGCGCCGTACTCGGGGGCGAGCCGGGCGGCGACGACGGCGCCGAGGCCGTGGCCGATGACGAGGTCGGGGGTCTGCAGCACCGAGGCGCGGACGTCCGACGCCCAGCGCTCCGGCGAGTACACGGGCGATGCCGGCGAGCCGCCGTGACCGGCGAGATCGGGGGCCACCACGCGGTAGCCGTGCTCGTGCAGCGTCGGGACCAGGGCGTACCAGATCCGGGAGTCGGAGCCGAGGCCGTGGAGGAGGAGCGCCGTCCGCTCGCCCGTTCCGCCGTAGTCGCGGACGAACAGCGCCAGCGGCTCGGCCGGCGCGGCGGCCAGCGCCTTCCGCTCGGCGCGGGTCGGCTCGAGCACGAGGGTGTTGCCGAACGCCTGCGGTGCCGGCCCGAACGCATCGCGCGCGCTGTGGATCACCTTGCGGCCGAGCATCGCGTTGCCGACGCCGCCCAGTGCCGCTCCGATCCCGAACGGCATCGCCCGGCCGACCAGGCCCGCGCCCTGCTGGGCGAGGAAGTGCTTGGCGAAGGACTTCTTCGCGCGGTCCGCCAGCTCGCCCACGAGGAAGGACGGCAGGCCCTTCGTGACCACGGAGCCCCAGTACTGGTTGAGGCCGCTGCCCCCGCCGACGGCCTGCCCGGCCACCTGGCGCACCATCTCGCTGCCGGAGGAGCCCATCATCAGCGTGAGCACGAGGGCCCGCGCGCGGTCCGGGTCCTCGAGCGGGATCCCGTGCACCTCCGTCACCGACTGCGCGAAGAGCGCGCTCGCCTCCAGGAACCCTGCGGCTCCCGCGCCGGAGAGAGCCACCGAGGCGGCCGTGCCGATGCCGGGGACGACGGCGGTCGCCCCGATCGCCGCGCCTCCCGCGGCCACGCTCGAGAGGTACTGCCGCTCGAGCGACGTGATGATCTGCTCCGGAGTCGCCCCGGGACGCCGGCGCCGTAGCAGGCGGATGTTCGCCAGCACGGCCGGGCGCTGCACCGCGAGGAGCCGGTCGAGCAGCTTCGCCAGCTGAGCGTTCTCGGAGCCGTCGGCCTGCTCCACCTCGCCGGCCCTCTCCACGGCGCGCTCGCGCTTGCGGTCCTTCTGGGCCATGTCGTGCACTCCTGCGTCCTCGGGCGCCGCGTGCGGGAGGGGTCAGTCGTCGGAGACGGTGCCCTGGACGGGCGGGCCCTCGGCCGGCGCCGTGCTGCTCCGCGGTGTCGGCGCGTAGTCCTCAGCGTAACGCGCGAGCACCTCCTCGATCGGCGCGTCCAGCACCAGGCGGCCCTTGTCCAGGTAGAGGCCGCGCGTGCAGAAGCGGCGGAGGTCGCGCTCATTGTGCGAGACGAAGAAGAGGGTGCGGCCGGAGGCGAGCAGCTCCTCGATCCGCGCGTAGCACTTCTCGCGGAACGCCCTGTCGCCGACCGCGAGCACCTCGTCCACCAGGATGATCGGCTCCTCGAGCCGCGACACGACGGAGAAGGCGATGCGCACCTTCATCCCGCTCGAGAGGTGCTTGTAGGGGGTGTCGAGGAAGTCGCCGATCTCGGCGAACTCGATGATCGAGTCGAAGCGCGCGTCGACCTCGCGCTTGGACATCCCGTGGAGACCCGCGGTCAGGTAGACGTTCTCGCGGACGCTCAGGTCGGCCACGAAGCCGCCGGTGATCTCGATGAGCGGAGCGACGCCCCCGCGCACCTCCACCGCGCCCTCGTCCGGCAGCACCACGCCGGCGACGAGCTTGAGCAGCGTCGACTTGCCCTGACCGTTCCGGCCGACGACACCGATCGCCTCGCCCGCCCGCACCTGCACGTCGAGCCCGCGCAGCGCCCAGAACTCGCCGGGCCGCGAGCGGCGGGAGCGGCCGGCGAAGAGGTCCTTGAAGGAGCGGCGGCCCCGCCGGTTGCGGCGGAAGCGGATCCCGAGGCCGCGGCACTCGATGACCACCGGGGCGTCGGCCATCACAGCTCCTTCAGCACCGCGCGCTCGGAGCGGCGGAAGACGACGAGGCCCAGCGCCAGCACGAGCACCGAGATGCCCGCGGAGGCGAGGATGAGCGGGACGTCGAGCTCGCTCTCGAAGAACGCGGAGCGGTAGAGGGCGAAGATCCCGCTGAGCGGGTTGAGCGCCGCGAGCGGCCGGATCTGCTCCGGCAGGTTGGCCGTGGAGTAGATGATCGGCGACGCGTAGAAGAGGAACCGGAGGACGAGCTTCACGGCCCGCTCCAGATCGCGGAAGAACACCACGAGGGGGGCCACCAGCAGACCCACGCCGAGCGTGAGCACCGCCTGCAGCAGGATCGCCACGGGGAACAGCAGCGCCGCCCAGGTCAGGTGCGCGCCGGCGATCACGGCGAAGAGCACCAGCACCGGCAGGCTCGCCACGAACTCGATGCCCTTCGAGAGCACGATCCGCCCGACCCAGATGGTCCGCGGGATCGACGTCGACCGCACCAGCTTCGCCTCGCGGAGGAACGCGCGGGTCGCGTCGGACGTCGCCTGGTTGAACCACATCCACGGCAGCAGGCCCGCGAGCAGGAAGACGATGTACGGGTCCTCGCCGACGGTCCGCTGGAAGACGACGGTGAAGACGAAGAAGTAGATGCCCGACATGACGAGCGGGTCCAGCACCGACCAGACGTAGCCGAGCGCGCTCGTGGCGTACCGGACGGTGAGGTCGCGCCTGGTGAGCAGCCAGAGGGAGTGGCGGTAGCGCCAGGCCCGGGAGCGCCGGTGGCGCAGCGCCGTCTCGGTCGCGAGGGTGTCGGCCGTGCTCACTGCGCGACTCCTCCCGTCGGCTCCGCTCGAGCCGGGGGAGGAGCCGGGAGCGTCAGACGAAGAGGTTCGCGCGCTCGAGGTCCTCGGCGAAGTCCACCTCGACGGCGTAGAGGTCGGAGATGTCCATCGGCTCGACGAGCAGGCGGTCCTGCTCGATCGCCAACTCTATGCCACGCTCGAAGTAGTCCTGGGCGTCGACCCGGGCGAGCTGGCGCACCAGCGCGGCCTTGTCGGAGGCGGACACGTAGTTGATCCCGACCGCCTCGCCGAGGCCGCCGCGCACCGTCTTGGAGAGCTCCTGGATGAAGCCCTCGGCGCTCGTCGTGTACTTGACCTCCTCGTCCGACACCTTCGAGGTGTTGACGGTGACGAAGGAGACGTCCTTCGCGATCAGCGCGGCCGCCCGGTCGAGGATGCGCGGGTCGAAGACGACGTCGCCGTTCATCCACAGCACGCCGCCCTGCCCGCTCGCCTGCAGCGCGCGGAGGAGGCTCTTGGAGGTGTTGGTCTGGTCGTACTGCTCGTTGTAGACGAACGTCGCCGAGGGGAAGGCCTCGATGATGTGCTCGAGCTTGTAGCCGACGACGATGCTCACCGGGACCTTCGTGCCGAAGGCGTGGTGGATGTTGTCGAACTGCTGCTGCATGATCGTGCGCCCGTCGCTGAGCGGCGTGAGCGGCTTGGGGAGGGAGCGGCCGAGCCGGCTGCCCATCCCTGCGGCGAGGATGACGACGGTGGCAGGGCTGCTGCTCGTCGAACCTGTGTGCATCATCGTGTGTTCTCCTCGAATTAACCGCTGCGTCTCGATCTGGTCGACTCCTCGGGTAGAGACCTAGTGTACAGTTCACGCCCCCCGGGGCCAGGGTGGTTGACCTCTCGCCGTGTCGCCGGGTGTCGGCGCGGGCGCCGGGGGCCCGCGGGCGAGTTGGTACCGTAGCCGGATGACGTCCGTGACGAACGCCGAGCCCGCTGAGGGTGCCGCGGATCCGGACGGCGCCTCGCCCGTCGTCTTCGAGCTGCACCAGCTGACCCGGACCTTCGGGAGGACGGTGGCGGTCGACCGCATCGACCTGGCCGTCCGCGCGGGGACCTTCTACGGGATCATCGGCCCGAACGGCGCGGGCAAGACCACCACGCTCTCGATGATGACGGGCCTTCTTCGACCCGACACCGGCCGCGTCCTCGTGCACGGCGTCGACGTCTGGAAGGACCCGTCGGCCGCGAAGCCGCTGATCGGGGTCCTGCCCGACCGCCTCCGGCTGTTCGACCGGCTCACCGGCGCCCAGTTCCTCGCCTACTCCGCCGCGCTGCGCGGCATCGACCTCGCCACGGCGAAGCAGCGCACGGTCGAGCTGGCCGAGGCGCTCGGCCTCTCCGACGCGCTGGAGCGCCTGATCTCAGACTACTCCGCGGGGATGGCGAAGAAGGTCGCCCTCGCGGCGGCGATGATCCACGCCCCGCGCGTGCTGGTCCTCGACGAGCCGTTCGAGTCGGTGGACCCGGTCTCCTCGGCCGCCGTGATCACCGTGCTGCGCCGCTTCGTCGAGGGCGGCGGCACCGTCGTCCTCTCCAGCCACGGGCTCGACTTCATCGAGCGCGTCTGCGACGACGTGGCCGTGATCGTCGGCGGGCGCGTGCTCGCCTCCGGGACGGTCGCGGAGGTCGCCGGCACCGCGACGCTGGAGGAGCGCTTCCTCGAGCTCGCGGGCGGCAAGCAGATCGCCGAGGGGCTGCAGTGGCTGCACGACTTCTCCGGCTGAGGATCGACGTCCTCCTGGGCGCGTTCCGCTCCGGGCCCGCGCGCTCGGCCGGCGCCGTCCTGGGCGTGCTCGTGGTCGTCGCGGTGACGGCCCTGCTGATCGGGGCGATCGGCGCTCTGCGCTCCTCGGACGCGGCGGCGGGCGCTCTCGTGACCGCCGGCGGACTCGTCTCCGTCGGCTTCCTGGTGCTGCCCTTCCTGCTCGGCCCGCTCGACCCGATGGATCCGCGCGCGTTCCGCCTCTTCGGCCTTCCGCCGCTCCGCCTCGCCGGGGCGCTCGCCCTGGCCGGCCTCGTCTCGGTCCCCACGCTCGCCCTGCTGGTGGTCGGGCTCGCGTGCGCGCCGCTCGTCCCGGGCGCAGGCGCCTTCGCCGTGGTCGGCCCGCTCCTCGCGGTGGCGACGGCCTCGCTGTTCGCGCGGATCGGCCTCGCCGCCTCCGCCGCCCTCGTCCCCTCCCGGACCGCCCGCGAGCTGCTGGCCGTCCTCGGCCTGGTGCTGATGCTGGGCGGTCCCGCAGCCCTCGGCGCCGCCGCGCTGGTCGACACGGGGGACACCCCGGTGCTCGAGCGCTGGGGCGCGGCGATGGGGGCCACTCCGTTCGGCGCGGCGTGGATGATCGCCCCGGCCGCCCGGACCGGCGACGCGCTCGGCCCGCTCCTGCTGGCCCTGGCGACGCTCGTCGCGGCGGGCGCGCTCTGGTGGCTCGTCGTCCGCCTGCTGACGGAGCGCCCCGAGCGCACGCACCGGCCGCCGCGCGGCCTCCGGCTGGGCTGGTTCGACGTCCTCGGCTCGACCCGGACCGGCGCGATCGCGGCGCGCAGCATCACCTACTGGCTCCGGGATCCGCGCTACCAGGCGTCGCTCGTCGCCGTGCCGGTGCTGCCGGTCGCAGCCCTGCTGCTGCTCGCGGTCGTCGGCGTCCCCTTCCCGCTGCTCTCGCTGCTCCCGGTCCCGCTGATCGCGCTGTTCCTCGGCTGGTTCCTGCACAACGACGTCGCCTACGACGGATCGGCGTTCTGGCTCCACGTGGCCGCGGGCGTCCGCGGCTGGTCGGACCGGCTCGGCCGCGCCTTCCCGACCCTCCTGCTCGGCGTGCCGGTCGTCGTGCTCGGCTCGCTGATCAGCAGCGCGACCTCGGGGCTCCCCGATGCGCTGCCCGTCGTGCTCGCGGTGAACACCTGCCTCCTGCTCGTCCCCGCCGGCGTCGCCAGCGCCGTCTCGGCACGGCTCGCCTATCCGGCTCCGCGCCCGGGCGACAGCGCGTTCACGCAGCCCCAGGCCCCCGGAGCCAGTGGCGCCGGTCCGCAGTCCCTCGCGTTCGGCCTGGGGCTGCTCCTCTCGGCTCCGGCCGTGGTGCTCGGCGTCCGGGCCCTGTTCGTCGACCCGGAGGCGGCGGGTGACGCCGTGCTCGTCGGCTTCGGCAGCGCCGTGGTCGTCTTCGCCCTCGGCGTGCTCCTCGGCGGCCGGCTGTTCGAGCGCCGCGCGACCGAGCTGGTCGCGTTCACCAGCCGCTACTAGCGCCGCCCGATCCGGAGCGCACGGCCGCGGGCCCGGGCTCCGCGCGTAGGATCGTCGGCATGATTCCGCGCGTCCAGAACAGCAGCACCGACCCCCTCGAGGGAGGCGGAGGAACCGCCACGCTCGACCGCGAGCTCGAGGAGCTCCTCAACCAGGAGTCCATCGAGCCGGGCGACCACGAGCGCTTCTCCCACTACGTGCCGAAGGACAAGATCCTCGAGAGCGCCATCACCGGCAAGCCGGTCCGCGCGCTCTGCGGCAAGAAGTGGCTCCCGGGCCGCGACCCGGAGAAGTTCCCGGTGTGCCCGGCCTGCAAGGAGATCTACGCGAAGATGAAGTGAGCTCCCGCCCCGCTCACTCGTAGCGGGTCGGGATGACGGGCTCGCCGCGGCCGAGCCGGAGCGCGTCGATCGGCAGCTCGAGGACCGCGTTCGCGTGGTGCGCGCGGGCTGCCGCCACTCCCTCGATGCCGAGGTGCTCGGGACGGATCGTCCCGTCCTCGATCAGGGGGACGAGCAGCGCCCGCTCGTCCTCGCCGACGGCGCCCTCGGGGCCGGCGCCCACGTGCACGACCTCGGCCTCGGCGACCCCGTCGTCGGAGAGCAGACGGCCGGCGGCCTTCCGCCCGCCGATCGACGCCTTCGAGACCGACTTCTTCGCCACCGCGACCCATTCGCCCGCGTCGTCCTCGTGCGCGACCAGCTTGTAGACCATGCCCGCGGTCGGGTGGCCCGAGCCCGTCGCCACCGAGGTGCCGACGCCGTAGGAGTCGACCGGTGAGGCCGCGAGCGCGGCGATCCCGTACTCGTCGAGGTCGTTGGTGACGGTGATGCGCGTGCCGGTCGCGCCGAGCGCGTCCAGCTGCTGCCGGACGGCGGCCACCTGCTGGGGGAGGTCGCCGGAGTCGATGCGCACGGCGCCGAGGCCGGTGCCGGCGACGCGGACCGCCAGGTCGACGGCGGCCGTCACGTCGTAGGTGTCCACCAGGAGGGTCGTGCCGGGGCCGAGCGCGGCGACCTGCGCGCGGAAGGCCTCCTCCTCCGAGTCGTGGAGGAGCGTGAAGGAGTGCGCGGAGGTGCCCATCGTGGGCACGCCGAAGCTGCGGCCCGCCTCCAGGTTCGAGGAGGCGCCGAATCCGGCGATGTAGGCGGCGCGAGCCGCGGCGACGGCGGACCGCTCACCGGCGCGGCGCGAGCCCATCTCGGCGAGCGGTCGCCCGTCGGCGGCCGAGACCATCCGCGCGGCGGCGCTCGCCACGGCGCTGTCGTGGTTGAGGACGCTGAGCACCAGGGTCTCCAGCAGCACGCCGTCGGCGAAGGGCGCCTCGACGATGAGCACGGGGGAGCCCGGGAGGTAGACCTCGCCCTCGCGGTAGCCCCAGACGTCGCCCCGGAAGCGGTAGTCGGCGAGCCAGTCCAGCGTGCGGGAGTCGACGACGCGGTTCCCGCGGAGCCAGGACAGCTCGTCGTCGCCGAAGCGGAACCGCGAGATCAGCTCGAGGAGCCGGCCGGTGCCCGCGAGCACGCCGTAGCGGCGTCCCGGCGGGAGGCTCCGGGCGAACACCTCGAACATGCAGCGGCGGTCGGCGGTGCCGCTGCCGAGGGCGCCCTCGACCATCGTGAGCTCGTACCGGTCGGTGAGGAAGGCCGTGGAGTCCATCCGCTCAGTGTTCCACGGCCGCCTCCGCGCGCCCAGGCGCGGGTGCCGGGGCTTGCGCACGCCGCCGGGCCCGGGAACGGCGTGCGGCCGGGACCGGGCCGCAGGGCGCGGGTAGGCTGTTCCTCCGTGACGGACGCACCGCTGGGCATCTTCGACTCCGGAGTCGGCGGGCTCACCGTCGCCCGCTCCGTGATCGACCAGCTGCAGAACGAGTCGATCGTCTACCTCGGCGACACCGCGCACTCGCCCTACGGTCCCAAGCCGCTCGCCGACGTCCGCGCCTACGCCCTCGACACCCTCGACACGCTGGTCGACCAGGGCGCCAAGCTGCTCGTCATCGCCTGCAACACCGCCTCGGCCGCGATGATGCGCGACGCCCGCGAGCGCTACACGCTCGGCCGCGGCATCCCGGTGATCGAGGTCATCCAGCCCGCCGTCCGCAGCGCTGTCCGCGACACGCGCAACCGCCGCGTCGGCGTGATCGGCACGGTCGGGACGATCCGCTCCCGCGCCTACGACGACGCCTTCGTCGCCGCGCCCGACCTGCAGCTGTTCACCGCCGCCTGCCCGCGCTTCGTCGAGTTCGTCGAGGCGGGCGTCACCTGGAGCGACGAGCTGCTCGCGGTGGCGGAGGAGTACCTCGCGCCGCTCAAGGCCGCGGGGGTCGACACGCTCGTCCTCGGCTGCACGCACTACCCGCTGCTGCGCGGTGCCATCGCGTACGTGATGGGGCCGGACGTCCGCCTCGTCTCGAGCGCCGAGGAGACCGCGCTCGACGTCTACCGGACCCTCGTGGCGCACGGCCTGCAGCGCACCTCCGCCGCTCCTCCGACCTACCGGTGGGAGGAGACGGGCTCGAGCGACTTCGTCCGCCTCGCCCGCCGCTTCCTCGGTCCGGAGGTCTCGAGCGTCGACCTCGTCGAGACCGGCACCATCAACCTGCGCGAGCTCGACCGGGCCGCGCTCCCGCACGATCGAGGGAGACCCGAGTGACCGACAGCACCGCATCGAAGGCCGCGCGCAAGGACGGGCGGGCGCCCGACGAGCTGCGCACCGTGACGATCGAGCGCGGCTGGAGCACCCAGGCCGAGGGCTCCGCGCTCGTCTCGTTCGGGAACACCAGGGTGCTCTGCACCGCCTCCTTCACGAACGGCGTGCCGCGCTGGCTGCAGGGCAAGGGCAAGGGCTGGGTCACCGCCGAGTACGCGATGCTGCCCCGATCCACCAACTCCCGCATGGACCGCGAGTCGGTCAAGGGGAAGGTCGGCGGGCGCACGCACGAGATCTCGCGGCTGATCGGCCGGAGCCTGCGCGCGGTGGTCGACACGAAGGCGCTCGGCGAGAACACCCTCGTGATCGACTGCGACGTCCTCCAGGCCGACGGCGGCACCCGCACCGCGGCGATCACCGGCGCCTACGTGGCGATGGCCGACGCGATCGAATGGGCGCGCGGCAAGAAGTACGTGGGGCAGAAGGCGCAGCCGCTGATCGACAGCCTCTCGGCGGTGTCCGTCGGCATCATCGACGGCGTGCCGATGCTCGACCTGGCCTACGTCGAGGACGTGCGCGCCGAGACCGACATGAACGTCGTCGTCACCGGACGCGGCCTGTTCGTCGAGGTGCAGGGCACCGCCGAGGGGGCCCCGTTCGACCGCCGCGAGCTCGATGCCCTGCTCGACCTCGCGGTCGCCGGTGCCTCCGACCTCGCCCGCATCCAGGCCGAAGCGCTCGCCGCGGAGCCCGGAGCGTGAGCCTGGACCTCGTCCTCGCCACGCACAACGCGGGCAAGGTGGAGGAGTTCCGCGCCATGCTGGCCGGCGCGCTCCCCGGAGTCGGCGTCCGCGCCTACGACGGACCCGAGCCCGTCGAGGACGGCGTGAGCTTCGCCGAGAACGCGCTGACCAAAGCGCGCGCGGCGGCGGCGCACACCGGCCTCGTGGCGCTCGCGGACGACTCCGGGATCTGCGTCGACGTCCTCGGCGGCGCGCCGGGCATCTTCTCGGCCCGCTGGTCGGGACGCGCGCACGACGCGACGGCCAACCTCGAGCTCCTCCTGGCGCAGCTGCACGACGTGAAGGCGGAGCACCGCGGTGCGCACTTCAGCTGCACCATCGCCCTCGTGGTGCCGGACTCCGTGCTCCCCGGCGGGCAGGAGACTTTGGTCGAGGGCCGCTGGGACGGCGCGATCGCGACGGCGCCGCGCGGTGCGAACGGCCACGGCTACGACCCGGTGTTCGTCCCCGAGGCCGGGGCGCTCACGGCGGCCGAGCTCGCTCCTGAGCAGAAGAACGCCCGGAGCCACCGCGCCCGCGCCTTCACCGCGCTGCGCGCCGAGCTCGCCGCCCTGTCCGCCCGGCTCTGAGCCGGCGGGTTCCCACCGCGGGATGCCACTCCGGTGCACGCCTGTCGGCGTGCGGCGAGCCGGAGTGGCGTCTCGCGGAGGCGGAGGTCAGGACTTCGGGTGCTTGTCGTCCAGGGTGTCGGCGTCGAGCACGTAGGCGGCCGACTCGGTCGCGTCGGTCTCGGGGTCGGCGGCGAGCTTCGCCTTGCGCTGCTGCTGGAAGAAGTGGAACAGCGTCGGCACCAGCGCGAGCACGACCGCGCCGATCAGGATCACGTCGATGTAGTGCGAGACGAAGTCGGCGACCGGCGGGATGAAGGCGAGCAGCCACCCGATCAGGGTGACCCCGCTGCCCCAGATCAGGGCGCCGATGAGGTTGTAGAGGCTGTACTTGCGGTAGTTCATGTGGGCCACGCCGGCCGCGATCGGCGCGAAGGTGCGGACGATCGGCACGAAGCGCGCGAGGATCACGGCGAGGCCGCCGAAGCGCTCGAAGAACGCGTTGGTCCGCTTCACGTTCTCGATGCTGAAGAAGCCGGACTCCTTGCGCTCGAAGATGCGCGGGCCGGCCTTGTGCCCGATCAGGTAGCCGACCTCGCCGCCGACGAAGGCCGAGAACCCGACAGCCAGGCAGATGAGCCAGATCGGGATGCCGAGGCCGCCGTTCGACGCGTTCTCGTGCGCCAGCAGGCCCGTGATGATCAGCAGCGTGTCGCCCGGGAAGAGGAAGCCGATCAGCAGTCCGGTCTCGGCGAACACGATGAGGCAGACCACGAGCACGCCCCAGGGGCCGAACGAGGTCAGGATCGTCTCCGGATCGAGCCAGGGGACGAGGGCGGCGTGATGCAACGGATCTCCAGTCGACGGGGGCCGGTGGCCGGTCGGCGGTCACGCGAGCGCGCTCAGCGTACCGGCCGATCCCGTGCGGAAGGAGGGACTCGAACCCTCACGCCTCTCGGCACAGGAACCTAAATCCTGCGTGTCTGCCATTCCACCACTCCCGCGTGCGGGCTCCAGTGTAGGAGGAGGGCCCCGCGCCTCAGCCGCGGGAGGCCGCCCGGGGGAGGTACCGCGGGATCCAGCGGGCGAGCGCCCCCGCTCCGCCCAGACCGAGCACCCCCATCACGACGGCGGCGAAGGGGAGGGAGACCAGGGCGGTGAGTGCCGACACGACGATCGGGGCGGCGGCGTTGCCCGCGTCACCGGTGAAGCGGAACGCGCCGAGGAACGGGGCCGGATCGGCCGGGGGCGCGAGATCGGCGCCGATGGTCATCAGGATCCCGGAGCCGATGCCGTTCGCGGCCGCGAGCACGCAGGCCACGGCGACGAACCAGGGCACCGGATCGAGGGCGAGCACCGAGGCGGCGAGGGCGAGGTGGCCGAGCCCGAGGCCGAGCATCGAGGGGATCGCGGTGGCGCCCCGGCCGAAGCGGTCCATCAGCTGGCCGCCGGCGTAGAAGAGGGCGAAGTCGAGCGCGCCGGCGATGCCGATGATGATCGCGGTGTCGGTCTCGGCGAGCCCGATGCTCACCGCCCAGAGGGGGAGGATCAGCGTCCGGCTCGCCCGCAGCGCCCCGATCACGGCGGCGCCGGTCCCCATCCGAGCGAGGACCCCGCGGTGCTCGCGCAGCGTCCCGAGCAGCGACTGCGGCGACTCCGGGACGGTCGCCGATGCCTCCGCGGCGACCACGTCCTCCGGAGCGGCGCGGTCGGCCGCGGCCTGCGCCCGCCGCAGCACCGTCGCGGGGTCGGGCACGAGCAGCAGGACCACGACCGCCGCCACGCAGCAGACGATGTGCACCCAGAAGACGGACTCGACGGAGCCGGTGAGGTGCACCACCCCGGCCGCCAGGAACGGGCCGATCAGCCAGCCCGCGCGGAACGCCCCGGCGAGGGCGCTGAGCGCGCGGGCGCGGTGCGTGATCGGGACGAACGACGTCATGAACGCATGGCGCGCCAGCGCGAAGACCGCGGTCGCGAGGCCGATCACGAAGACGCCGATCGTCAGCCCGACCCACGACGTCGAGAGCAGGCACACCACGAGCCCCAGGATCGACGCGGCCGAGGCTCCGAGCATCGCGCCGCGCTCGCCGATCCGCGAGACGATCCAGCCGCTGGGGATGTCGCCCGCCAGCTCGCCGATCATGATCATCCCGGCCACGAGGCCCGCCAGGGCCAGCGTCGCACCGAGGTCGCCGGCCGCGGCCGGCAGGAGGGGGATGATCGCCCCCTCGCCGATGGAGAAGAGGAGGGTGGGGAGGAAGGTCGACAGCAGCAGCGGCCCGACGGGGAAGGGGCGCGGAGCGGTGCTGGTCACCGTCCCCAGGGTACGCCCGGGCCGGAGGGCGGCCCCCGGCCCCCGGTAGTCTGGACGCACCATGCTGGACAACGACTTCACCGAGCAGATCACTGCTCTCCGCTCCACCTTCGCCGACATCCGCGCCGTCATCGACGTGGACGGCCTCCGCTCGAAGATCGCCGAGCTCAGCGAGCAGGCCGGCGCCCCCGACCTGTGGGACGACACGGCCAACGCGCAGAAGGTGACCAGCGCCCTCAGCCACCGCCAGTCCGAGCTCGCGCGGATCACCGCGATCGACCGGCGCCTGGACGACCTCGAGGTGCTCGTCGAGATGGCGAACGAGGCCGAGGACGCCGAGTCCGAGCAGGAGGCGATCGCCGAGCTCTCCTCCCTCCAGAAGGTCATGGGCGAGCTCGAGGTGCAGACCCTGCTCGACGGCGAGTACGACGACCGCCCCGCCGTGGTCACCATCCGCGCGGGAGCGGGCGGCGTCGACGCCTCCGACTTCGCCGAGATGCTCATGCGCATGTACCTCCGCTGGGCCGAGAAGCACAAGTACGCGGCGACCGTCATGGACGCCAGCTACGCGGAGGAGGCGGGCATCAAGTCGGCCACCTTCCAGATCGACGCCCCCTACGCCTTCGGCACGCTCTCGGTCGAAGCCGGCACCCACCGCCTCGTGCGGATGAGCCCCTTCGGCGCCGCGGGCAAGCGCCAGACCTCCTTCGCCGCGGTCGAGGTCATCCCGCTGATGGAGGAGGCCGGGGCGATCGAGATCCCGGACAACGACATCCGCGTGGACGTCTTCCGCTCCTCCGGCCCCGGCGGCCAGTCGGTGAACACCACCGACTCCGCGGTGCGCCTCACCCACCTGCCCACCGGCACCGTCGTGTCGATGCAGAACGAGAAGAGCCAGATCCAGAACCGCGCCGCGGCGATGCGCGTGCTCCAGTCGCGGCTCCTGCTGCTGCAGAAGGAGCAGGAGGCGGCCACCAAGAAGGAGCTCGCCGGCACCATCACCGCGAGCTGGGGCGACCAGATGCGCAGCTACGTCCTCGCTCCGTACCAGATGGTGAAGGACCTGCGCACCGACCACGAGGTCGGCAACCCCTCGCACGTGTTCGACGGCGATCTGGACGGCTTCATCGCCGCCGGGATCCGCTGGCGGAAGTCCTCCTAGCGCGGCGCGGGCGCGTCCCCACCGACGCGCCGCGCGCCCCCTCGGCGGACTCTTCGGGATCGTCGCTTACCCTCGTACCGACATGATTCGCTTCGACAACGTCTCCAAGCAGTATCGGGGCGGCACGAGACCCGCCCTCAACGCCATCGATCTCGAGATCCTCCGGGGCGAGTTCGTCTTCCTCGTCGGCGCCTCCGGCTCCGGCAAGTCGAGCTGCCTCCGCCTGATCCTCAAGGAGGAGCGCCCCTCCTCCGGGTCGATCCACGTGCTCGGGCAGAACCTCGGCAAGATCTCGAGCCGCAAGGTCCCGTACTTCCGCCGCAACATGGGCGTCGTGTTCCAGGACTTCCGGCTGCTGCCGAACAAGTCGGTCTTCGACAACGTCGCGTTCAGCCTCCAGGTGATCGGCAAGTCGAAGGGCTACATCCAGGAGGCCGTCCCGGACACGCTCAAGATGGTGGGCCTCGCGGGCAAGGCGTCGCGCCTGCCCCACGAGCTCTCCGGCGGCGAGCAGCAGCGCGTGGCGATCGCCCGCGCCGTCGTCAACAAGCCGGCCGTCCTGCTGGCCGACGAGCCCACGGGCAACCTCGACCCGACCACGAGCGCCGGCATCATGGCGCTGCTCGAGCGGATCAACGCGGGCGGCACGACCGTGATCATGGCGACCCACGAGGCCGGCATCGTCGACCAGATGAAGCGCCGCGTCATCGAGCTCTCGGCAGGCAGCATCGTCCGCGACGAGAGCCAGGGCGGCTACGGCCAGACCGAGAGCATCACCGTCGTCCACGACGGCGTCGTGGTCGTGGCGGCCGACGACCACGCGGTCGCCGAGCAGCCCGCGCCCCCGGCGATCATCGACAGCGAGCTCGCGCCCGCCGAGGTCCCCGAGATCGACCTGCGCCAGGAGGCCCCGGCCCCGCCGCCCGAGCCGGCCCGCCTCTCGCAGACCGCCGCCCAGCCCCGCGTCCCCGAGGGCCGCCGCTCCGCCGCCGTCGAGCCGGAGCGCGAGCCGGAGCCGGCCGCCGAGCCCGCCGCCGCCCCGCGCGTCGTCGAGCTGCAGAGCCAGACCGGTCCGATCTTCCTCCCCGCCGACACCGGCGCCCTGCCCGAGGAGTCGCTCGCCGCGCGCCTCGGCCTCCGCGCCCACGCGGGCGAGGGCGACGAGACCGGCGACGACCAGCAGAACGTAGGACCCGTCAAGTGAGATTCGCACTGATCTGGTCGGAGGTCGCCAGCGGCCTCCGGCGCAACGTCTCCATGGTCGTCTCGGTGATCCTGGTGACCTTCATCTCCCTCACCTTCGTCGGCACGGCGATCCTGCTCCAGATGCAGATCGGCCAGATGAAGAACTTCTGGTACGACAAGGCGCAGGTCGCGGTGTACATGTGCACCGCCACCTCCGGCGGCTCGAACTGCAGCGGCTCCGACGCCACCGCCGAGCAGATCGACGCGGTGCAGGGCCAGCTCGAGGGCGCCACGCTCGCGCCGTACATCGACCGCTCCTACTTCGAGGACCACGACCAGGCCTACGCGAACTTCCAGGAGCAGTTCGCGGGCAACCCGGTCGCCGAGTACGTCACTCCCGACCTGCTCAACCAGACCTTCTGGATCAACCTGAAGGACCCGACCCAGTCGGACGTCATCGTGGAGAGCCTGTCGAGCGTCTCGGGAGTCGAGAGCGTCACCGACCAGCGGCAGTACCTCGACCAGATCTTCTCGATCCTCAACGCGGCGAGCTACACGGCCATCGGCATCGCCGTCCTGATGCTCGTCGCGGCCGTGCTGCTCATCGCCACCACGATCCGCCTCTCGGCGTTCTCGCGGAGACGGGAGCTGGGCATCATGCGGCTCGTGGGGGCCTCGAACAGGTTCATCCAGACCCCGTTCATCCTCGAGGGGGTCTTCGCCGCGCTGGTCGGCTCGATCCTCGCGGGAGTCGCGGTGGTCGCCATCGTGCAGGTCTTCGTGCAGGGGTTCCTGGCCTACCGGATCCCGCTGACCTCCTTCGTGGGACTCGACGACGCTCTGATCGTCGTGCCGATCCTGATCGTGGTCGGCATCGTCCTGGCCGCCGTCTCGGCGAACGTCGCGATCGCGCGGTACCTGCGGGTCTGATCCCGGACCGGACGTATACTGGTGGGCTGTCCCGTTCGGGGCGGCCCACCGGTGCATCGCCCCGACGATGCCCGCCCCCTTCATCCGCTCGCGACCCGAGGAGCAGCCGTGCCCAGAGAACAGGGACAGAAGGTCGTCGCGACCAACCGTAAGGCGCGCCACGACTACCTCATCGAGGACACCTACGAGGCGGGCCTCGTGCTCACCGGCACCGAGGTGAAGTCCCTCCGGGCCGGCCGAGCCTCGCTGGTCGACGGCTACGCGTTCGTCGACGGGGGAGAGGCGTGGCTCGACGCCGTCCACATCAACGAGTGGGCCCAGGGCACCTGGACGAACCACCCGCCGCGCCGCAAGCGCAAGCTGCTGCTGCACAAGGCGCAGATCCTCAAGATCCACAACAAGGTGAAGGAGGGCGGGTACACGCTGATCCCGCTCTCGCTGTACTTCAGCGACGGCAAGGCCAAGGTCGAGCTTGCCGTGGCCAAGGGCAAGAAGGACTACGACAAGCGCCAGGTCCTCCGAGAGCGCCAGGACCGCCGCGAGGCGGACCGTGCGATGTCGACCCGCCGCCGCCTCGGCGAGTAGGCCCCGGCGGGCAATGTCCGACGGGTGCCGCGCAAGCCTCTTCTTCGCGCCCCGTGCTTTGGGAGACTGGGGCGCGTGACCTCCCCCGAGAACAGCGCCCCCGCCGCCCTGAGCGCCGCCGACGAGAAGACGCGGTGGCGCGCCTTCGCGGTGAGCGTCGGAGTCGCGGCCATCACGATCCTCGACCTCTCGAAGGTCAACGTCGGCCTGCCGTCGATCGAGCGCTCGCTCGGAGCGGACGCGAGCCAGCTGCAGCTGATCGTCGCGGGCTACGCGCTCGCCTTCGGACTGGCGCTCGTGCCGGCCGGTCGGCTGGGCGACATCCGCTCGCGCCGCCTGCTGTTCCTCATCGGGCTGACCGCGTTCACGGTGACGAGCCTGCTCTGCGCGCTCGCGCCGTCGATCGAGCTGCTCGTCGTCGCGCGCTTCCTGCAGGGCGTCGCCGCGGGCATCCAGATGCCCCAGGTCCTCGGGCTGGTGCAGCAGATGTTCACCGGCGCCGAGCGGGCCCGGGCCTTCGGGGTCTTCGGCGCGACCATCGGCCTGTCGACCGCCTTCGGCCCGACCCTCGGCGGCCTCCTGATCGCGATCGGCGGCGAGCAGGACGGCTGGCGCCTGCTGTTCTGGATGAACATCCCGCTGGGCGTCGCCGCGCTGGTCTTCGCCTGGAAGCTCATCCCGAAGAAGCGCTCGCGGCCCGAGGGAGACCGGTCCCTCGACCCGGTCGGCCTGCTCCTGCTGGCGGTCGCGATCTTCGCGTTCATGCTGCCGTTCCTGCTGACCACGGGCTCCTCCTCGGACTCGCCCTACCGCTGGTTCTGGCTGGTGCTCGCCGCGGCCGCCGCCGCCGTCTTCGTGCGCTGGGAGGCGCACTACGCCGCGTCGGGGCGGACGCCCGTCATCGACTTCCGCATCTTCCGGACCAGCTCCTATCGCAACGGCATCCTGGTCGCGACCTCCTACTTCGCCGCGATCCCGGCGACCTTCCTCCTCACCACGCTCTTCCTCCAGCAGGGGCTCGGCCTCGAGCCGGTGTTCGCCGGCATGGTGAGCATCCCGTTCGCGCTGACCTCGGCGGTGACCGCCTGGTACGGCGGCAAGCTCGTGCAGCGCTACGGCCGCGCACTGGTGGTGCTCGGCATCGTGCTCGTGGTCATCGGCTTCACGCTCGTGCTGCTCGCCGCCGAGCTCCTCCCGGCCGAGACCGCCGCCTACGGCATGGGTGCCGCGATGCTCGTCGCCGGGGCCGGAGGCGGCTTCGTCGTGTCGCCGAACCAGACGCTCACCCTCGCCGAGATCCCGCCGGCGCAGGGCGGCGTGGCGGGCTCCGTGGGCCAGCTCGGCCAGCGCGTGGGCACCGCGGTCGGCACCGCCTGCGCCTCCGCCGTCTTCTTCGCGACCCTGGCGAGCGAGCAGGGGATGGCGGAGGGGCTGGACCGGTACCACGACGCCTTCCGCAACGGCTACTTCGTCACCCTCGGGCTGATCGCGCTCGCGCTCGTGCTGGGTCTGCTCGATCTGCGCCGCCGCCGGGTGACCGCCCGCGGAGCTGAGGTAGACTAGGACCCGTAACTCCACAGTGTGCGACGAACGACCCACTCCAGCGGCCTCCGGGCCGTCGAGTGCTCGCGGGGATGATCGGTTTCGACATTGCCTGCGAAACTGCGAGAAGCGGGTCGAGGATCCAGGGTCATCTCGTCAACGATCCCTGGAAAACACAGGTGCCGAACAGAAGCGCACCGACTTCGCTCTCGCTGCCTAAGCCAGAGTAGATAGTCCGTCAGCCCGTGGGTGCGTCCTCGCCCCGGATCCTGGCGTCATCTAGAGGACTTGCTGCGTCGTTACGCCTGAGGGCGACGCGGGACTTGCACTCTGGCTGGGCCCGTCGACCGATGCGCCGATGGTAACGGTCGGGGCCGAGCAGAACGCTCTCATCGGCTACACCCGTAGAAGGCGCAGAATCACAGCGATGGACGGGGGTTCGATTCCCCCCATCTCCACCACCGGTCGTCGTCGCACACTGGGAGCTCCGCTCCGCCGCCCTCACGACGGTCGCACGTCGAGCTGTCTGATCCGCCCGTAGAGGGTGAGCATCGCCAGCCGGTCGTCGTCGTCGTGCGCCGGGCCGGCGAGAGCCTGAGGCGGGGCCCAGTCCCGGTAGAGCACGCCCGGCGCCAGCACGGCGACGGCGGTGCCGGCCGGGTAGTGGGCGCTGCGGTCCACCGGCAGCTCGGCGAACGCGTCGGGCAGGAGCCGGTGCAGCACGTCCAGCAGAGGACGGAGCCGTGCTGCTCGCGCCTCGTGCACGGAGAGGGTCACGGCGTTCATCGCGGCGAGCGCGGCCACCAGGTGCTCGGCGGCGTCGTCGTCGTCGCACCGCTCGGTGACCAGCAGCGAGACCACACCGCGCGGCTTCAGCCAGCCGAGCGTGGCGGCCTCGTCGTCGCCGTCCACCGAGACGACGCGGTCGGAGGCGTGGGCGTAGTCGTGCAGGAGCCGCGACCAGACGTCGCCCGGGCCGGGCCCGTCGACCTGCGCGACCGCCTCCGCCGCGGCGAGCAGGGAGCTCTGCCGGTGGAGCCTCGGGAACAGGCTGTCCGCCGGTCCCCAGTGCTGCTCGGCCGTGCGCGAGCGCTCGGGGGGTTCCTGGTCGTGCCGGTCCTGCATGTCGACTCCTGAGCCGCCGGTCTCCGCGCCCCCTCGCGCCTGCCGTTCGTCCCTTCACCCTGCGCTCCGACGGAGCGCGTGTCAATGAGCCGAACGGGGGTCGATCGGAGCCGTGGTCAGCGAGCGGAGCCGAAGAGGCTGCCGGTGGTGGAGTCGTCGGCCGGATCGAGGACCGCGCAGACGATCGTGCGGTCTCCATGGCGCCAGCCGACCTCGGAGGGGACGAGCGAGCGGTACTCGAGGGCGGAGTCGCCGTAGGCGATCCCCATCACGGCGCCGAACTCCGGCTCGCAGCCCGCCTCGGCCTGGGCGAGCAGCGTGTTGCGGCTGGTGTAGCGGTCTCCGGGCTGCGCGAACGTGTGGAAGACCTCCAGTTCGTGCTCCTCGGCGCACGGGACGACGTCCACGTCGGCGATGCGGTCGTCGCCCGGGTCGGCCAGGCAGTCGCCGCGCCGCAGCGAGAACACGTCGGTGACGCCGGCGGTCGCCACCGTGCCGCCCTCGTCACGCACGGCCTCCGGGCCGTCCGGCCCGACGACGGAGGAGCAGCCCGAGAGGAGCAGGAGGAGCGCCGCCGAGGCGAGCGCGGCCGTCCGGCTCCTCATCGCGGCGCCACGATCGCGAGCACCTCGTCGTGCAGCAGGCCGTTGGTGGCGACGGCGCTGCCGTGCCACGGCCCGTCCTCCCCGTCGGCGGAGGTGAAGCGGCCGCCCGCCTCCTGCACGATCGGCACCAGGGCCGCCAGGTCGTAGGGCTTCACGTCGAACTCGCCCGCACCGTCGAGGAGACCCTCGGCGACGAGCATGTAGGGCCACGCGTCCCCGTACGCCCGGTCGCGCCAGACGGCGCCGGCGAGCTCGAGCAGCTGCGGGAGACGGCCCGCGCCCTCCCACTGCTGGATGCTGTTGTAGCTGAAGGTCGCCGAGGCGAGCGTGTCGATCCCCGAGACGCGCAGCGGTCGCGGCTCGGCCCCGGCCTCCAGCTCGACGGCCCAGGCGCCGGAGCCCTCGGCCGCCCACCAGCGCGTGCCGAGAGCGGGAGCGGAGACGACTCCGACGACGGGGACGCCGTCGACCGCGAGCGCGATCAGGGTCGCCCAGATCGGGACGCCGCGGAGGAAGTGGGCGGTGCCGTCGATCGGGTCGAGGATCCACTGCCGCGAGGCCTCGCCCGAGGTGCCGAACTCCTCGCCGAGGATCGCGTCGTCCGGACGCTCGGCGGCGAGCAGCGCGCGGATCGCCTCCTCGACGGCGCGGTCGGCGTCGGTGACCGGGGTGCGGTCGAGCTTCGTGTCCACGACGAGGTCGAGCGCGCCGAACCGCTCCCGCGAGATCGCATCGGCCGCGTCCGCCAGGCGGAGGGCGAGTCGGAGGTCGTCGTCGAAGCTCTGGTCACTGCTCTGCGGGGTCACGCGACCACGATACCGGTGGGTCCCGCGGAGCCTCCGATCGCTGCCGCGGGCGTTCCGTCGCGCTCGATTTGACGAGACGGGGGGAGACGCTGGTAATGTGATCCCTCGGTTCGGCACGCACGATCAGCCGGCCGGAACGCACCTCTAGCTCAATCGGCAGAGCAACTGACTCTTAATCAGTGGGTTCTCGGTTCAAGTCCGAGGGGGTGCACCACCAGCCCCGCACCTCCTCGTGAGGTGCGGGGCTTCGTCGTTCCCGGTCCGAGTCCGTTCCCGACCTCCTCGGAGCGCCCGCGGGGGGAGCGCCGGCCCGTGCTCACTCGCTGGAGGGTGCGGCGGTCGACGGGTCGAAAGGCGGCAGGACTCCGCGGAAGCCGGCGCTCGTGGAGCCGATCCCGACGTCGAGCGCGTCTAAGGCCCGGGCCTGGTCGTCTGCGGCGGCGGTCAGGCTCAGGGTGATGCCCGTCCGCGTGAAGGTCCGGGCGACGGTGCTCCAGGCGAGGTCGACGTCTCCGTCCGCCGACGCCAACAGGCGCCTGAGCATCCGCACGGTGTCCGGCGCAGAATGCGGACCGACCCCCGTTCGCGTGGCAGGATCTCCGTTCGCTTCCGTTTCCCCTCCAGAAAGGACCGATGTGCCCGAAGACGTCCTCCCCGTGATCGGCTCGATCGCGCTCGCCGTGGTGATCGCGGTCGTGATCGCCGTGGTCGCGACCGCCGTCGTCGCCCTCGTGCTGCGCTCGGTCGGCAAGCGCAAGACCTGGGCGCGCCTGCTGATCCGGCGTCTGCGCATCCCGTTCCGCGTGCTGCTGATGACCATCGCGGTCTGGGCCGCGCTCGCCGCCACCGTGTCGGGCGACCCCTGGCCGGGTCTCGTGCAGCGGGTGTTCCAGATCGCCACGATCGGCGCGGCGGCGTGGGTGATCGGATCCCTGTTCGTGTTCCTCGAGGACCTGGGCGCCGAGCGCTACCGGACCGACACGGCCGACAACCGCCGGGCACGCCGCCTCCGCACGCAGATGACGATCATCCGGAGGGTCGCCGTGGCGGCCGTCGTGGTCATCGCGATCGGCGCCTCGCTGCTGACCTTCCCCGAGGCCCGTACGGCCGGTGCGAGCCTCCTGGCCTCGGCCGGCGTGCTCTCGATCGTGGCGGGCCTGGCCGCGCAGTCGAGCCTCACGAACATCTTCGCCGGGATGCAGCTCGCCTTCAGTGACGCCATCCGCCTGGACGACGTGGTGATCGTCGAGACCGAGTGGGGGCGGATCGAGGAGATCACGCTGACCTATGTCGTCGTCCACCTCTGGGACGACCGCCGCCTGGTGCTGCCCACGAACTACTTCACGACCCAGCCGTTCCAGAACTGGACCCGCACCGGGTCCGAGCTGCTCGGCGCCGTCGAGCTCGACCTGGACTGGCGGGTGAGCCCCGAGCAGATGCGCGACGAGCTGCACCGCATGCTCGAGGAGACGGACCTCTGGGACCGGCGCACCAGCGTGCTGCAGGTGACCGACGCGACGGGTGGCTTCGTCCGGATCCGGGTGCTCGTCACCGCGAAGGACGCGCCGACGCTCTTCGACCTGCGCTGCTACGTGCGCGAGCGGCTCGTCTCGTGGCTGCACGAGAACGACCCCGTCGCCCTGCCGCGTCAGCGCGTCGAGATGGAGCGGGAGCCCGCTCGCGCCGCGACCCCGCGCCGGCACGGGTCCTCCGCCCCGGACAACCTGTTCTCGGGCGACGAGCGCTCGAACGAGCGGGGGGCGATGTTCACAGGTCTCATCGACCTGCGGGACACCCCGAAGCGGGACACCCCGAAGCGGGAGCTGCCGCCGCGGGACTGACTCCTGCGAGGACGCCGCTCGCACGGCCGCGCCCGGGGTGCGCGCGGCGAGCGGCGTCCCGCAGAGCGGTCAGCGGTTCACGGAGCTCATGTCGGCGTAGCGGTCGCCGACGGGGGCCTCGAGCGCGCCGAGGACGTCGAGCTGCTCCGCGGTCAGCACGAGGGCGTCCGCGGCCGCGTTCTCCTCGATGCGCGAGACGCGCTTGGTGCCCGGGATCGGAGCGATGTCCTCGCCCTGGGCGAGCAGCCAGGCGAGCGCCACCTGCGCGGCGGTCGCGTCCGCCTCTGCCGCCACACGGTCGACGGCCTCCACGATGCGGAGGTTCGCCTCCAGCGCTCCGTCGGCGAAGCGGGGGTTGTCGCGGCGGAAGTCGTCGCTGCCCAGCTCGGCGACCGAGCGGATGCTGCCCGTGAGGAAGCCGCGGCCCAGCGGCGAGTACGGGACGAAGCCGATGCCGAGCTCGCGGAGGACCGGCAGCACCTCCGCCTCGGGGTCGCGGGTCCAGAGCGAGTACTCGGACTGCACAGCGGTGACCGGGTGCACGGCGTGAGCGCGCCGGATCGTCGCTGGCGCCGCCTCCGAGAGGCCGTAGCCGCGGAGCTTGCCCTCCTGGATCAGCTCCGCGAAGGCCCCGGCGGTCTCCTCGACCGGGACGCCCGGGTCCATGCGGTGCTGGTAGTAGAGGTCGATGCGGTCGGTGCCGAGGCGCGCGAGCGAGCCCTCGACGGCGAGCCGCAGGTTCTCCGGGGAGCCGTCGAGTCCGCGGCCCCCGTCGCCGCGGTGGCGGATCATGCCGAACTTGCTCGCCAGCACCACCTCGTCGCGGCGGCCTGCCAGCGCGCGGCCGAGCAGCTCCTCGTTGGTGTACGGGCCGTAGATCTCGGCGGTGTCGAGGAACGTGACGCCGAGCTCGAGGGCGCGGTGCACGGTGCGGATCGACTCCGCGTCGTCGGTGCCGGCGCCGGTGTAGAACGCCGACATGCCCATCGCGCCGAGACCGAGGCGCGAGACCTCGAGAGCGGCGACGTCGGATCCGAGGGTGATCGTCTTCATCAGTGGGTGGTCCTCTCCTGGTACGCCGCGATCTTGATGTCGATCGCAGCGAGGCTGGCGTGTGTCCGGGCGAGCTGCGCCTCGACCTCCTCGCGGTGCGTCCGGAGCAGCGCGAGGCGCTCCGGCTCCGTGGCGGGCCCGATCCGGAGGAGCCGGGCGTACTCGCGGATCCTCGCGATCGGCATCCCGGTCGCGCGGAGCTTGGTGAGGAAGTCGACCCAGCCGACGTCGGCCGGCCGGTAGCGGCGGTGCTGCGACGAGGCGCGCTCGACCGGGTCGAGCATGAGCCCGGCGCGCTCGTAGTAGCGCAGGGTGTGCACGGTGAGACCGGTGACGGCGGCGACCTGCGAGATCGACAGCACCTCCGGCTCGGCCGGGGCGGCGGTGGCGGTGGACATGGCGTCAACCTACGACTTCGAGTGCGCTCGAGGTCAAGCGGGAGCGGGCGACTCAGCCGACCTCGCGGCTGAAGCCCAGGAGGGCCTCGGCGATGCGGGCGTCCGCTTCCTCGTGGCTGATGGTCGCCTCGCCGTCGCCCGCCTGCGGCCCGTACCAGCCGAAGTCGGCGTGGTTGGCGCCGTCGATCTCGACGAGGTCGGCGGAGGAGGGCAGCCGGACGCTCGCGTCGGCGACCTTCTCCGGCGTGCTGAGCCCGTCCTCCGATCCGCTGACACTGAGGACGGGGAGCCCGGAGCCCGAGAGGTCGTTCGCGCAGTAGCTGCCGAGCAGCACCAGGCCCGCCACCGCCGGGTCCTCGGCCCACTGGCAGGCCTTCACGCCGCCGAGGGAGTGGCCGCCGACGAGCCAGCGGTCGACGCCCTCGGCCTGGCTGGTGAAGGTCTCGAGCGAGCGGAGATCGAAGAAGGCCAGGTGCAGGATCGGCCGCGTGATCACGACGGTCGCCCCGGCCTCGACCAGCGGAGCCAGGGTCGCCTCGTAGGAGGAGGCGTCGACCTTCGCTCCGGGGATGAAGACCAGGCCCGTGCCGGCCAGCTCACCGGTCGAGGTCGGCGTCATCACGAGCGCGTCGTCCGTGCGCTCGACCGCGATCGCCGGATCGGCGCGCACGCGGGCGAGGGCGTCCTCGTCGGGGCCGCTGACGATCGAGCTCCAGGTGAGGAAGCCGAGGACCGCGACTCCGAGGACTCCGCCGATGCTCGCGAGAACGACGCGGCGGCGCCTCATCGGGCTGCCGCGATCGCGTCGGCCGCCTGCACCAGGGCGAGGTGGGAGAGGGCCTGGGGAGTGTTCCCCGCGTGCCGGCGGCCCTCGACGTCGTACTCCTCCGAGAGGAGGCCCACGTCGTTGCAGAGCCCGACGAGCCGGTCCATCAGGGTCCGCGCGTCGTCGATCCGGCCGGAGTCGGCGTACTGCCGGACGAGCCAGAAGGAGCAGGCGAGGAACGGGTGCTCGCCGCCGGCGAGGCCGTCGACCGAGGACTCGGTCCGGTAGCGGTGCAGCAGGCCGTCCTGCAGGAGCACGCGCTCCAGCTCGGCGACGGTGCCCAGCATCCGCGGGTCGTCGGCGGGGACGAAGCCGACCATCGGCAGCACGAGGAGCGACGCGTCGACCTCGGGCGAGCCGTAGGACTGCACGAAGTGGCCGCGCTCG